>JBAWYO010000085.1:0-6832 GCA_037143495.1 Candidatus Omnitrophota bacterium
GATCTGCAGGGGGCAGCGGGGTCAGAGGCAGCTGCCGATACGCAGATCGGAGGGGGAGTCGCCGGTGCGGTTGTCACGGCGGTCTACCACCGGCCGCCGGGAGCCGCGTTGGGGGCGAGCGATGCCTGGAAAACGTTACCCGTGCGGGCGGTAGTACCGGTTGCGCCCGGGAATGCGCTGCCGCTGTCACAGATACTCACGGAGACGCTGGGCGTTTCGGCGGGCGACATAGCCGGTATTGCGGTCCGCGATGAGAGCGGGCAGTGCGTGCACCGGTATGACGCGCCCTCCTGGCTGCAGCATAAGCTCGACCGGGACCGTCAGTGGGGTCCGGAGGGGGATCGGCACTGTCCCGCCGGCACCATAGAGGTTTTTTATTATCCGCGCGGTGAATCAGCGCTATCGCCGAGCGCATATTCCTGCGCGGCGCAGCCGGCATTACCAAACTTCTGTGTTTCAATGAATCTTATGAACGCCGGCGCGGCGATCTATGATAATCACGTTATCTCCCGGAACGGCCTTCTCAACGTTCAACAGCGGATCGATCGTATCGCCGATATCGGGGCGGGCATGATCTATCTGAACGGCCCCTGGAGGCCGAGCGAGGCATCGAAAGGCGTGCATTTTAATCCCGCCCCCGATGACCCGACCAAAACGACACCCGGGACCGGCGCTGTGCGATTCGTCGAATCAGGGAATACCACGGTCCGCGTTGAAAAATATCCGACGAAGATGCGTACCGTTGACGGCGTGCATCTTAATGATCGCAACGGAAGCCAGTTCTCCAGCCGCGTCGGCGTGTGGAACCCTTCGCTGGCGGAAGGCATCGATCCCGAAGAGGCTTTTGTAGACACGGTAGTTCGCGCTCACGCGCGCGGCATCAAAGTAGTCAGCGACTTTTTCTTCTGGATCGCCCCCGATATGGTGGATGAAACGAATTATCGCGTGACTCATTATCGCGAGATAGGGGATTCGCTGGATGGAAAACCCGGCAATAATCCCGGCGAATCCGACCGGCTTAACCGGGAGTTCCGGAACCAGCCGGACGAAGCCGCGAAAAAAGAGTGGATCAGGAAAGAGCTCCTTAAATATGAGAAATGGGATAAATTCTTCGCGGTCAGAGTAAAGGAGCCGGGCAGGGAGGAGCGGGTCATTTTCGTCGAAAAGCCGTATGACGGGACGAACGCCGACCAGGCGCATATCAATCTCGAGAGCGAGAATGAAAAAGAGGTCGAGGATTATTTCTTCGCGCGGATGAAATACTTGATCGATCTGGGCGTTGACGTGATCCGTGTCGACCTGCCGCATGTTCTTCTGCCGCACGGGTCGGAAACAAAACAGATGAAATCTTTCATGACGCGGGCCAAGGCCTATGCTGCCACTCAGGGGCGGGTCGTGAAATTTATCGGCGAGACGGTCGAGTGGGAAGACCTTGGAAAAAAACCGTACGATGAGAGTGTCCAGTACCGGATCGCGGGCGCGGAGTATGGCGCGGTCTATACCAAGCGCCTCCACCAGGTTTTTATGAAGATAGAGCGTGAGGGGTGGGGCGCCGGCGCGCTCCATGAACAGGTTGAAGCTCTTTTGCATCGTCCTCTGTCCTATCTCGCGTTCCTGACAGATTTTGACCGTCCGTCGGCCAAGAGTATCGGAGGTTCCCCGGAACCTCTCACGATGCTGGGGGTGGCGCTGGCACATCTCTGCGCCGAGGGCAAGCCGATCGAATGGGACGCGCAACGGATAGGTAAGCCGAAGCCGGATCTCATTTTTATGATGGATTGGGAGGATCTCCTCGGATTATTCGGCAGATTGATCACCGTCCCCGGCGGCGGTAACGGTGTTGACATCGACAACTGGGACGGCCATCTCTATGCCGCAGATCGGGCGGAGATAGATCTGCAGGCCGATCCCGCCAGTCAGCTCGAGGTTTTTGACCGTTCACCGTTGGTAGAGGTCATCCGCGATTTTAATCGCGCTGTTCTTTCGCGTAAACAAACATATGTGGAAAACTCCGGCGTGCAATCCAGTAACAGCGATCCCAGCCGTTTCTACACGCTCTCGTGGCGTGACGAGGACGGCGCCTGGACTATTGTAACGCTCGATGTGCGCCCCGGAGATACGGTGATGGATGCCTGGGTGAAGATGCCGGCGGAGGCGTTGACCCAGGGTGGGAAGGATGTGTTTGTCCCGGTCGACCCTCTGGGGCAGAGCGGATCTCTTGCTGTGCAGCAAAAAGACGGCATGACCGTTATCGGGGGGATCAATTTCCTGAAAGGCGGCAAGAAATACTCGTTCGTTCGCCTGATGCCTCGGTCAGCATCGCTGGCTGCACCGGTCATTTCGCCGCGCGATACTGCCCGTGTCGCAGAGAGCGTTCTGCGTGCCCGTGCTGTTGATGAACGGTTAACGACCGCGCGGCACGATATATCCCGGGAAGCGCTTGAGGGCGCACCGACCGGTGCCGTGAGTCCGCAGGCGGCCCGCGCATGGGCAGAAGAGCTTATCGGCGCCGTTCCCGTCATTCTCCCGCCATCGATGAGCTTCAATGATATTTACGAATATCTGCGCTATCTTGACGAGGTGAAGATCGTTGTCGCGGCGGCAGATTCGGAGAGCGCATTGAGCGGTCTTAATGAATTTATCGGGCGTACGGGCGGTAATGTCCGTGCTTGGCTCGTCGGGGATAATCATAAGATAGAGGCGATCATACGAAAAAATGAACTGAAGAATCTCGCTCAGCTAGACCATACGATCGTTCAGATGCATCAGAACGTCATTGTTATAGAACCGGAGCCGGATCACGGGGGAAGCGCTGTCCCATTGGTATCGTTTGGGCAGGATGAGACAGAGCGGGAGGGCGTCGCAAAGAAGATACCCGCGACGTTAACGACGGCGGTCGATCTCGCGATCAGGGAGGGGGCGCACGTGATCCTTAAAGGAAATACCCCCACCGATCCGCTCATGAGAGCGGTTCTTCAGAGAAAGGGCGAGGTTTTTGCGCCGGGCGAGATCATGAGCCACGCGCGGTATTATCCTGAAACGTTGCTGGGACCCGTGCTGATCGCGGATGGAGCTATCAATCCCGTCGAAAATCTTAAAGAAGAAGATGCCCGCGTTCAGAAGAAGGTGAAGATAGCGCGCAATACCTGGAGTCTTGCCGCCCGGTGCGGCATGAACGACCCGGTGGTATGCCTTGTTGTCGGGAAAAAGAGCGGCGACGGGCGCGAACTCGCTGAATGTATCAGGGTCAAAGAAGAGTTGGAGCGCTTATTGCCCGGCGCAGCTATAGAGATAATGACTGCCGCCGAAGCGTTTACCCCCCAGAAAAAATATGAGCCGGGCAGGGGCCGCATACTGATCTATCCGGATATCAACGCGAATATCCCGTATAAGGCCTGCGCGACACGGTTGCCCTGGAGTCTGGAACCTTATTATGATACGTCAACGGTTGACGGCAGAGTGAGCGTCCTGCGAAAAATACTACCTTCCGGCGCATTAGGCGGGTACCTTGCCGTCACCATACCGTGCCCTGACGCGGGAGCGGAGCAAAAGATACGGCTTTTAAATATAGCGAGAGAGGATCTTCGCCGTTTCGGCATTGAAGCTCCCCGGATCGCGATGGTGAGCTTTACCGACCGCGGAAAAGAATTCCCCACGTCACCAACGATCAATGACGCCCACGCGGTCATCCATGATTTTCATGAACGTCATCACCCTGGCCATATCAAGCTGATGGCGTGGGACATGGCGTTCTCAGCTAAAGCAGGAAATATAAAAGGCAAAAATGAGATCTCCGGTGATCCTGATATCGTGATGGCGCCGACCAATACCGCGGGGGAGACGATCCGTTTCCTGCTGGGGCACATCGATGCCCTCAGGATCCCCTGGACGGAGCGGGCAAGCACCTCCTGCGGCGGGAATATAGCGGTAGCTATTGTATCGCGTTCGGATGAGGGGCCGGAGAAGGCGAACGCGCTCGCGCTCGGCACATTCGTCGCTGCCGAGGAACGTGTATTGCGTGAGCGCAGGGAGAGGGAGAGTACTCTTGCCGAACCCGGATCTCTCCCCGCGAGCACGACGGCAGGCGCTCTTGATTCCGCCGTCCTGCGGCCATTGGCTGCACAGGACCGCATGAAGACCGTTATGGGCGCAGCTTTGCCAACGCAGTCAGAAACCGAAGTAGTCGAACGGATGATAGGCGAAACAAGAATAGAATGCAAGAGAGCTTTGCTGTGTCAAGTACGCTCATTGTGGCTTCTGAGGAAGCTGCATCAGGCAGGGATCAAAGCCTGGATATTGGATAATAAAAGTCATTACTGGGTTGAGACGGATGAGATGATTCTTGATGCTTATCCTGAAGGTACGGGGATGGGATGGCTCTTTGTTCAATATAACTTTCAGATGAAAGAGTATGTGATCTTCAATAAGCGATCTGATGCGCCGGAGAGAGTGAAGAAGCTTTATAAAAACGGAGTCAGGAACGAGCAACTCACGAATATCGCCTGTTCGGGGGATATCAGGGCTTTTTATGGGGAGATAAAACAGTATGCTGTGGCTGTTATCGCCTATTTCCGGGCAGCTCTATATCCGAAAAATGCGGCCGATCAACTGGATGAGGGAGAAGTTCGATTGATTAATGGGATCATAAGGTCCTATGTTCAGTATGTGTCAGAGATCGATGTGCAAGCTCTTGCGGAGACCAAGGCAGAGATGGGTTGCGCGGTAATGGTAGAGCGATCTGTCCTGCGGCCGCTCCCGGCCCTGGAGAGATCGCCATATTCGGATGACATGAGAGCACTGCGCGCCGAAACGGTCATTAAAAGACAGGTAGCAGGGGTACGTCAATTATGCGGATGCGGCGAAAACGATGTAGAGATCATATCAGTAAGAAATGATTCTTTCCCTGAAGCCCCCCGACAGTTACGGCAGGGGGGCAATAATACTATTTATCGGGCGAAACGAAACGGTAAGTATGTCATTGTACGTTTTCCTTTTTCGGATATGGTTGAACCCTACGAGTTTGAGAAGGCGCAGCGGTTAAGAGATCTTTTTCCCTGGAATAATTTTGAAGAGGCTTCAGGCCCCGCGAAGATCCTCGATGCCGGGAGGGTAGCTGTTGACGTCAAGAGTGGCGAAGAATCGCCCGCGTTATCGTATATTATGACGGAGTTTTGCGAAGGAGCTACTCTTGATGGCTTGTCGCCTTCTTCGAAATATATCACCGCGTGTATTGTGAAAGGTGTTTTGGAATGCGCGTACGCGTTTCACCGCCGGGCGCTGTGCCCTTTGGATTACAAGAGATCAAATTTTACCTGGACAGTCACCGGAGGCGGGCGGGTTATTGTGAAATATGTCGATTATATCGACATGATCAATTTTCGCTATCCGACGGGCTTGGCGTCGCGGGAGATAACCGATCTTATGCCCTTGCTGAGAGAGCTGGGTAATCATGTGCCGGAAGTCGATGAAAGCATCTTTGGTGTTTACGCATTAAAAAAAGCGCTACTCAAGGGCGATCTACAGGAAGTGGAGCGGATATACCAGAATGAGATTTTTCCTTTGATCGATAGCGCGATTAAAAAATTCGCGCTGGAGAGTCCGGCAGCTAGCCTGTCTTTCGCAGGCGCCGGTCGGGAATTTGAGCCAGCGCCGAGAGCATTAGTTGGCGCCGTCCTGCGGCCCCGGGCGCGTGAAGAGCGGGCGGGCGTCCAGGCGCTGGCGCGCGGGGAGATCAATGTGGATCGTGATTTTGAGTTTGTCCGGAGGATCGAGAGGGGCGAGTTGACCAGGATCCCGCATCCGCGCGGCGGCAAAACATATGGCGAGGGACTCGTGCCCCCTCTCCCGGCATTGATCATGAAATACCGGGGTGAGGATGAGGCGCTTATGCGGGAGGGGTCGTATATCGTCGAGGTCGTGGGAGGCGAGGAGCCCGACGGTGGGGCCGCGCTTGCCGCTTTGTTCAGAGAGACGCTCGCTTTTCTCGACCCGCAGGGTGCGAGCTCGCATCTGCCGCATTTGGCGGGGGTTGTCGATATCGGGAGGACGGCGCTCGGAGAAAGAATGGGTCTGAAGGGATGGGCGGTGGTATATGCCGCTCCCGGCGGCGACGGCTTCCTGGAGTTCTGCCGGATGCTCGCCGGCGGAGGACGGGATCACGGCCTGTTATCCGAACCCAAGGAAGACCCGCGAAGACCGAATGATCCTGACCTGCTCAAAGAGAAAGCGCGCGTCAATAGGTATAATGAGAGGATGAAACTGAATAATGACCGGCAGCGGGAGCGGTTGTTCTGTGAGGCCGTTCTGCGAAGCGTTGACGCCTATCTTGCGGCTATCAGCCGGATGTCATATGTCCACGGTTCGATCCGCCCCGATACCCTGCGGATCGAATCCGATACGGGCGGACGCCGATTGCGGCCGGTCGTGATCGCCGATATCTCGACGATAAGCCGGCTCGGGCCTCTTCTCCCGGGCGATGATAGAGAGATGGCTGAACGGAAGAAATGTTCGGTGCATGCGGACACGCCCTCAAGCGGAGAGCGCGTCACCAGGATCAAGAGAGGCTGCCCGGTCGAAAAGTGCTGCCTTCCCCGGGATGATATCTATGCATTATGCAGCATCTTTATGGAAGGGCTGCATATGCTTCGCCTGAAAACTACCTCCGATACGCCGTTATTGGATGCCTTTGAAAAGGTGCTTAAGCGGCATCAGGGGTCCGCGACGCTATCGGCGGGTATTTGCCACCCGTCGCAGTTTAAAAGAGAGCTTCTTATTGAATCGTTCAGGCTGCGTCTGACGCGGTATCTTGATTGTGTTATGGAATATATGAACC
>JBAWYO010000086.1:0-6794 GCA_037143495.1 Candidatus Omnitrophota bacterium
CCTATGTGGTGATAGCCACCCTTGGCAACGATCTCAAGGGGAACTTCGCGGTACGGAGCCGTTTTAGTTGTCGGAGCGGCGATATCCGCTTTCACCGGACGCAACGCAATAATATCGACATTCGAGCTCGCGGCGACCACTGAGAGGTTGTTCAGGAGCAGCGGGATCTCCTCCTCGGTGGGAAAACGCCGATAATAGAACATCTGCTCCTGTTTAAGTCCATCCCGCGTCTTTTTGGTCTTGCCGATGCGCTCGATCTGTTCACGAAGAGAACGGATAGCCTCTTGCCGGGAGATGACCTTGCCGCGCAGATCAGCTACTTTGCCAAAAAGTGGGATGATCACAAAAAAGATATCCGCCAGGACCAGCAGTGTCGCGACCGCCGCCATAAGGGCAACTCTCTTCTTCCCCTCGATGGGCTGCATCTACTTTTTTCCTTTTTCTTGTTTAAAATAACAAACGATGCGGAAATTCATAACAGGATCGCGCCCGAAGGTTGACCGCTCAAGCGGTCCGAGTTGAATATCTGAAAAATAATGCGAAAAATCCCCGCTCTGAAGGCTCTTCAGGAAAAGGGCTATCAACGCGGTTTCATCGCCCCGGTTCGACGCTGACGAGCCATCAATGGTCAGCGTCATGACATATTCCTGCTTCTTCGCATCCTTAAGCTGGGATTGCGTTGCAAGGCGCTTGAGCCAGACGCCTGACGTCATCGCGTCGCTCAACTGGTTAAGAGCCCGCGACCAGATGAAGCGCTGGGCCGCTAACGCTCTGATAGGCGCTATTTTAGCGTCTATACTCTTGATCTCAGCCGCTAAAGAGTCAACGTCTTTCTTCTGCGGTTGGGAGAGGACCCACCTCTTTTCAAGCGCGCCCACCGACATGCCTTTGCTTACGATCAGCATGATCAGGATACCGTGCACCAACAGCAGCACCGCGATACCGGGAATGGTTTTCTTTATCAGCTGCTGATCAAGGCTGGTCAGGGTAAAAGTAAAATGTTTCTGCGGTTGCGCTTTGCCCGGATCTGACGGCGTAATGTTTTTATTAAGCATTGTTCGCGCTCCCCAGCGCCAAACCAACCGCGACCGCAAATTCTCCCGGCGCATCAGCGAAAGGGCCGGCGTCACCGACCGCCAGGGCGCCGAAGGGATCCCATACCGATACGGGAACATCGAGCGCAGCCGCGAGCGAACCGGTCAAGCCGGCTAACCGGGCCGATCCCCCGCTGACATAGATCGCTTCGACCGGCAGCGAGTATTGGCTTTCAAAATACCCCATGGAAAGCTTCATCTCTTTCGCCAGCTTATTAATCATCGCTCCGGCAAGTTCGCTGACCCTTTCAGGCGATGCCGGAAGGGAATGCTTAAGCTTATAGGCTTCAGAACCAGCTACGCCCAACCGGCGGGCGATTTCACCGGAGAGTTCGGCTCCGATACCTGCCGTATCGCGCGCCAGAAAAGGTATCCCTCTGCTGATGATTGACATATTAACAAACGTATCGCCTATATTTACCAAGGCGGTCGCAGTATCCTTATCGGTGACTTTTTGACCCGCGGATGTCCGCAAAAAAGCATTACAGAGCGCTAGCGAATCAACATCGATCGATGCTACTGCCCGTCCGGCCGCCGTCACTTCATCGACCATGGTTTTGACCGCCGCCGCGGCCGCCGCAATGATCAGGACACCGATCTTGTTCGTCGCCGCTTCCCGTGAGACGATCCGGCAGTCGATGATCGCGTCCTGCATATCAAAAGATGCTTCGTTTTCGACTTCGAATCTCGCCGCGCTCACCAATTCTGCTTCGGTCATTACAGGCCATTCGACAAATCTGACGATCACCCGCGGACCCGAAACAGCGATAGCAAGCGGCTCGACGGCAAAAAGATCGCCGCTGATAACTTTCTTAACGCTCTCGTGAAGGGCCTCTTCCGGGATACGATTGACGCGATTGCAGCCGCGTAAAACAGCCTTACCATCAGCGAGCGTAATCGAAACGGCCTTTATTGAATAGGTTCCGATGTCGAGGCCTATCATTATTAGTAATAGTATAGTGATATAGTATTAATAGTCAAGCGAAAACCCTCGTTATATGTAGTGGAAGAAACAAAAACCCCCGGCTGCGTACCGCAGTCGGGGGTTTTTTGGAAAAGAACTCTTTATGGTAGCTTATGATTCGTCGGATCGCTCGGACACGCCGGCGCGGCAGCAACGGTCGTAAGTGTATAACCGGCTTTTGCCGAATCAAGCGGGCAATACGGTGTTGCCTTGATGTAGGTAGGAACCAGGTCGGCTACGGTGACGGCATCAGCATCTTTTTTGCCATTATCGAGCGCCCAGAGGGAAATCGCACCCTGGATCTGCTTCAGGTTCGCGACGCAGGAATTAGTCTGCGCTTTCGTCCTCGCCTGCACAAAGTTAGGTATCGCGATCGCCGCTAAGAGACCTATAATTGCGACTACGATCATGATTTCTACGAGTGTGAAACCTCTTTTTCTCATCATCTTTTTACACCCCCCCCTTTTTTTTGATACTGCTATTCGTCTCACCAACTAATGTCCTGAGTATATAAAATCATCTGCTTTCTGTCAAGCGCAATCTACCGATCGCCTTACATGTTAACAATAGATGAGAGTTTGAATATCGGCAAGAACATGCAGATGACGACGCCGCCGATCACGATCCCCAGGAACGCGATGATCAACGGTTCGATAAGGCTCGTCAGTCCGCTCACGGCAACATCAACCTGCTCCTCGTAAAAATCAGCGATCTTTGAAAGCATCTTTTCCAGCTGCCCCGTCTGTTCGCCGACGGCGATCATCTTGACGACCATCGGCGGAAAGATACGGCACTTTTCGAGCGGTACCGCGATGTTCTCGCCTTCGCGGATCGCTGAACGAACCTTATTCACCGCCTCCTCGAAGACTTTATTGCCGCACGTCTTAGCGACGACCTCGAGGCTTGAGAGGATCGGCACGCCGCTCTTGACCAGCGAAGAGAGTGTGCGGGAAAATTTTCCGACCGCGACTTTCGTAAAGAGTACGCCGAATACCGGCAGCCGCAGCAGGATCCGGTCGAACTGGAATCTTCCCTTGTCGGTGAGTATATACCGGTGCAGCGCGTACGCCGCGCAGCCGAGAGCCGCCGCGACAAAAATATAGTACTTGCGCACCACATCGCTGATATTGATCAAAATCAACGTCGGGGTCGGTAATTCCGCGCCGAACCCCGAGAATACATCCTTAAAAACAGGGATGACCTTGACAAGCAGGACGACCGTTATCAGGAGAGCCATCGAAGTTACGGCTGCCGGATAGACCAGCGCTGACTTGACTTTGCGCTGCAGGGCAGCCGTCTTCTCCAGATACATCGCGAGACGGTCAAGAATATCATCCAACATACCGCTCGTCTCTCCCGCGCGCACCATGCTGACATAGAGCGGCGAAAAAACGCGGGGGTGTTTGCCGAACGCGCCCGAGAGCGACGATCCTACTTCAATATCCCGCTTGACCGCGGCAAGAACTTCTCTGAATTTCTTACTGTCAGCCTGGTCAGCCAATATTTCGAGGCTATTAAGGATCGGGATGCCCGCGTCAAGCATGGTGGCGAGCTGCCGCGAAAATATGACGACATCTTCCGGCTTGACCTTCGCGCGCGCCGCGGTGATCGTCGTCAATACGCTGGCTTTTTCCGTAAATGAGATAATGACGAGTTTTTCGGCGCGCAGTTTGTTCAGCGCCGTTTTCCGGTCGGACGCCTCGATCGTCCCTTTGAGATTCTGCCCTGCCTGGTCCTTCGCCCCGTAATCATATACCGGCATCGTAACCACCTCCCCGTATCCCTGCTACCGCTGATCCTCCAGCGTGACGCTCAGGGCCTCTTCCAGCGTTGTGACACCCTGACACACTTTCTCAACCGCATCCGCCCAGAGTGTTTTCATACCATGTTTGACGGCATAGTCCCGTATCAGATCCCCTGAAACCCGATGAGTGATCATCGTTTTAAGCTCACCGTCAAGAAAAAGCGCCTCCAGGATACCGACCCTCCCATGAAAACCGGTCATACCGCACCGGGGACATCCTTTCCCGCGATAAAAAGGACCGGCCGGCCGGCCGGCGTGCTGCGCGCCGATCCCGAGCCTCTCCAACACCGTGCGCGGGATCTCACACTCTTCCTTGCAGTGTGGACATATTTTGCGACAGAGACGCTGCGCGCATACAAAGACCAGGCTGGAAGCTATCAGGAAGGGTTCCACGCCCATATCGGCAAGCCTCGTTATCGCGGTCGGCGCGTCGTTGGTGTGCAAGGTGCTTAAAACCATCTGTCCGGTGAGCGACGCCTTTATCGCGATATCCGCGGTCTCGGCGTCGCGGATCTCGCCGACCATGATGATATCCGGGTTCTGGCGCAAGACCGCCCGCAGACCGCTGGCGAAGGTGAGGCCTATCTCGCTGCGTGCCTGCATCTGCGTTATTCCCTCCACCTGATACTCAACAGGATCCTCGAGCGTAATAATATTACGCTCCGGCGTATTAAGCTGATTAAGTATTGAGTAGAGCGTCGTTGATTTTCCGCTGCCGGTGGGACCGGTCACCAGGATCATCCCGTACGGACATTCGATCGCTTTTCGGAAGAGCGACGCGGCTTCCTGCGAAAACCCAAGGCGGTCAAGGCCGATGCCAAGCGCTCCCTTATCGAGGATCCTGAGCACGACCTTGTTACCGAACGATGTCGGCAAGACCGAAACCCTGCGATCGATCTCCTTCTCGTCGATGCGTATCCTGAAACGGCCATCCTGCGGTATATGGGTCTGCGTTATATCGAGCCGCGATAAGATCTTGAGACGCGCGATGATCGCATTCTGGCTCTTTTTGGGCAGCTTCAGGACTTCATGGAGAACGCCGTCTATCCGGTACCGGATCCGCAGGGAATTCTCGCCGGGTTCGATATGAATATCGCTGGCACGTTTTTTGTGCGCCTCGACCAGCATGAGGTTGACGATCTTGACGATCGGCGGTATATTACCCTCAACAGTCAACTGCCCCTGATCAGGCTTCTCTTCGGTCGAGATACCTTCCAGAATGCCGACCTTGCCCCCGCTGCCGATCTCGTCAACAATGTCTTTAAGGCCGCCTCCGTACCCCGTCCAGAACGATTCGAGCGCCGCTTTCGCGTCGGCTTCAGTGGTCAGAACGACATCGAGGTGCGCATTCGTCATGGCTTTCAGGCGATCAAGGAGAAAAATATCCAGCGGATCGACAAGGGCTACCGTGAGGGTATCGCCGAGCTTGGATAAGGGGATGACTTTATTCTGGCGCAGCACCTCTTCGGGGAATATGCGCAGGAGTTCCGGATCAAGGCGATAGCGGCTCAGATTGATCGGCGGTATGTTGAACTGCCGGCTCAAGATGAGCATATAATCTTTCGCGTTCAGCGCGCCGATCTCGATCAGTATTTTACCGAGGCTGCCGCCCTGCGTTTTCTGGAGACGCAGCGCCTCGGTGAATTTTTCCTCGCTGAATCCCGGTTGGGAGCGCAGCGCCTCGAGAATTTTATTTTTAAGCGATATCGCCATGGTTTACCGCATCTGGTCGTTAATCGAGTCTTGTCGCGAGATCCTGCTCGCCGGCGGTCACCCGGAGGACTTCTTCAAGCGTTGTCGCGCCGGTTAAAACTTTCGCGAGACCGTCATCCCTGAGCGTCACCATACCGCTTTTGATGGCCGCCTCGCGTATTGAGTGTTCATCGGCGCGGGAAGCGATCAGCTGGCGTATCTCAGCGGTACTGACAACGGTCTCCATAAGCCCTACCCGCCCTTTGTAGCCGGTATTGGAGCAGGAGCCGCACCCCCTGCCGCGATCGAGCGTCAGCGGCTCTTTCTTCTTGAAGCCGGCGTTCAGCGCTGCCGCGCCATCAAGCGTGTAGGGCTCGCGGCACTTCGGGCAGATCCGCCTGACCAGCCGCTGCGCCGCGGTCAGGATGACCGATGCCGATATCAGGAACGGCTCAACGCCCATATTCATCAACCGCACGATCGCGCCCGTCGCCGTCGTCGCGTGCAGCGTCGTCAGGAGCAGGTGACCTGTCAGGGCTGACTTGATGGCGATATCCGCCGTTTCATAGTCCCTGACCTCACCGATCATGATCGTATCGGGATCCTGTCGCAGGATCGAACGGAGAACGCTGGCGAAGGTTAATCCCAGATCAGGTCGCGCGCAGACCTGGTTCAACCCCTCGATCTGGTATTCGATCGGATCCTCGACGGTAACAACGTTATCCTCAGGAGAGGAGCTCAGCATTAAGAGCGAGTAAAGTGTTGTTGTTTTACCGGAGCCGGTAGGCCCGCAGATAAGGATCATGCCATGGGGCCGTTCAATACTTTCTTTAAGGTCGGCCAGCGCCTTAGCCGTAAAACCGAGGCTTTCAATATCGAGTACGACCGCGGAGCGGTCAAGGATCCTCAACGCGACTTTTTCGCCGAATGACGACGGCAGGACCGATATCCGGAAATCGACGAGTTTTTTGCCGTCCTCGATCTGAAACCGGCCGTCCTGCGGAAGCCGTTGTTCGGCGATATCAAGATTCGACATGACTTTGAACCGGGAAACAACCGCGGTATGCAGCACGCTCGGGAAGGTCTGTATCGGGCGCAGAATTCCGTCAATGCGGTAACGGATCCGGGTCTTCTTCTCAAAAGGCTCGATCAGGATATCGCTGGAACGGGCTTTAACAGCCTCGGAGAGTATCTGATTGACGAGTTTAACGACCGGCGCGTCGGCGACAAAGCTTAAGAG
>JBAWYO010000087.1:0-6782 GCA_037143495.1 Candidatus Omnitrophota bacterium
CACCAGTATAGCATCCTTCACACATTCAAGCGCCCGGAGCCGCGAAGCCAGGATCAGGCCCGATTCCGCATCCCCCAAGTACGACCGTTGGCTGCGTAGTACAGGCCCCGGGACAGGGACCAGTTCCTCGCCGGATACATAGGCGGTGCCGACCGGCACGCCGTTCGGGGTCAGCGCTATGCGAACCCCGCGACCTCGAACGTCCTGAAAACGCGACCGCCAGAAGACGCGCCGCGCCGGGGTGCCATCCTCGCCAGGCACGATCGCCAGCGCCGGATCGATGTAGAGCGGTACCACCTTCCCGTTCATTGGGACCTCGAGCCACGCGCTCGTGCCTCCCAGGACCGCCCGCTGTGAGATCAGTCCATCAGGAGATTCTTGAACGCCGGTCGTACCGGCCAGGTACGCGGCAACCTCCTGCGCGCGGGTAGTAGCCGTCCCCGACTCGGGATGCCAGGACCCTTCATAATACGTCGGAGCGAATCGTGACCGCCCATCGGCGATGCGTACCTGCAGGCGGCCGTCGGCCATCGAGGGGATAACCACGACCTCTTCGGGCAGATCGACATCACGCACGACCCACTCCGGAGAACCGGGTGTAGATATCCATACGCTGCTCTCGCCGAAACCTCGCCCGCCGCCCCTTTTGATGCGTCTTTTCCGCTGGCTCTTCGCTTCCCACCGCCTCTTCTTCTCTACCGGCGCACGAACCGGCCCCAGCGCGCATATCCGCTCGGTGAGCGCCCGCTGTGCCTCCCGATCCATCCCCGGTTCGCGTATAAACCGGGATACGAGCGCGCAAAGCGCGTTATATCGCTGCATATCGCCGGCGACGTCATCATAGAGCCGCCTTCTCGCCATACTCCTGGCCGCGGTATCCCGGTCCCTGCGCGACCGGTTCAACTCGCGCGAAAGCGAGAGCCATGCCGCCGCGTCATCCGTGATCACGGGGCGCGGAAGAGGCTGTACGCCGCAAAGCGCCGCCGTGAGTCCTGCTGCATGGTCCTCTATCCATGCCTCGCCGCGCGCGCAAAGCTCTTCAAAGAGCGGAGAATCAAAGGACAACCCGACCCTGGCGATCAGATAGAGGTCGCCGTCATCCAAAGGAACCTCTCGATCTGGTTTTTGGCCGGTCTCCTCTTCGAGACGCGTCAGCGCCACCTTCTGAAGTTGCTCGACCCGCTGAAAAGTAATGCCGAGGATCTCGCCGACCTGTTCAAGCTTCATCGGCGTGACATTCGGCATACCGAGCCGTATACCTGAGACCAACTTCATGACGGTCCGCAGCCGTGCCGGCAGAACGGCGATCATTCTTCTGGCCTCACCGATCTTCGCTCCGCTGAGAAGCGCGGCAACGGGTCCGACATTACGATAATCCGCTAGATCGGTTATATGCTCATCAGGTATGCGCTTTGCCTCCACCTTTGCGCCCCAGGTAAAGAGTGCCTCCAGGATGCGCTGCCGATCTGAGATCTCTTCACGCATTTCCGCGGCGCGCGGCTTGTTAATCCATGCCGTATAAAAACTTATAAAACGCCCCCCTCTCGTACGATCAAATCGGGAGATCGGATAGACCATGCAGCGGGACGCGTAATGGAGGGCACGATGCGACCGCCCCCCCTCTCGCATCCAGGGATACTTTTTTATAACAGCCGCTATGCCTGCGTTAATATGCATGTAGTAAATCGCATTACCGACATCATGGTCGCCGACGATCGTCATGCCGAGCTCAAAGAGCGTCATCTCCCGTTCACGCTCTTTAAAGAGTGCCATCTCCTCCTCTTGATAGAGCCATCGATCGGGCCATGCATTTCTCTGCGCTTCGCTGCTGACCCTCCCGTCACATATTTTCCTGGCAAGCTCTTTGCCGTCAATGGGGTTAATGACGTCAAAGAGCCGCAGAGCCTCCTGAGAGTCGACCGTCCCGCCAACGGAGGATTCGATCCGCACAACAGCTTGCGCGATCCTTGCCGTCTTGCGTTCGCCTTCCGATGTGCCACGGATGGAAACATCATCGGCGCTGCCGTTGTCGTCGCGAAAAAGCTCCTGGTACAATATCGTATACTTGCCGGGACATTCTTCGCCGCAGAGCTCATCGAGAAGCGGCGCGAGCCCCTTGCGGGCCGCGTCGCCGCAAAAAACAGCTTTCCATGCTCCGTCGAAGCGCTCGTGCTTTATCAGCCACGCGCGCGCGGAGATGACCTTTGCCGTCTCGATATCGATCGCCGCAGCGTCCGCGCAAAAGCCCTGATCGATCAGGAACGCGTGGCGGACAGCCATGCCGAACGAAAGTATCTGGTGCAGGGCGAACGCGTCCTCCAAGCCAAAACCCCCGATCTTCACGCGCTGCAGCCGGTCACTGCGCAGCGATGCGTCGACGAGCAACTCATACTCCTCGCCGTTGCGCCGGACCTGGAACGGGAACCCAAGCCCCCGCGCCCATTTGATCCGGTATCTCCCTCTCGCTTCATCGTAGATGAGCCGCCGGAATGAGGTGAATGTAGCTGGGGCGTTCGTTTCAAAGTACTCGAACGCCTGCCCCAGGCAAGGAACCTCCTCAACGGATGCTATGAATTCCCCGCCAACCGCGCTCTTTTCCCCGGCAAGCACCTCCCGCTCTCCCGCCGCCGCAGGGCGCAGGGCGGATAAACACTCAAAGCTGCACGTTGTTCCCACGGCTTCGCCATAAAAATGGGGGGGCTTGTTCGTTGTCGCGGTTCGGCTATTGACAATGGCCCAGCCCGCGCAGAGAAGCGCGACGAGAATAGAAGCTATGATGTTTCCATTTTTTTTATGCATTATACGTTGCCATCTACCGCCTGGACCATCTCACGACCCGGTATTTCCAGCCGGGTAAAAGCGCTTGATCCGGCACCTTTCAACAGAAACTCTCCTCCGTGATCTATCACTTCACATTTCATCGAGATAGGAGAGAGTTTCGCCCTTGCGCGGATGTGTGTTTTGTCGGTAATGCGTATTTCGCGGCGCCCGGATATTTCATCATAATGAAACTCGAGAAGGACCCTCACCCCCGCATTCCTGACCCCGCATTTTATGATCACCTTCGACGCAAGGCACAGGCGTCCGTCATGATCAGTCGGCACCTCGATCGGCGCCGCATCCTCTCCGCTCATAAACATCCTGAATCTTCTTCGCGCTTCATCGATAGCCCCAAAGAACCGCTGCCCCTCAAGATCGTAATATCGTTGATTGACCAGCCCCGACGCCTCACACGCCGATGATTCATACACCTCGACAAGGTGTTCAGCCGGCGTGAACCTGAGAAAATATTCCCGCCCCTCGTCTTTTACCTCATTGCTCACGGTAATATGTCTTGTCCACATGCTCAGGTCATCGAATACGCTTACAAACAAAGCATGAGCGGTCTGCTTTATCGCGTTGCGCTTGACCAGTAGCGTGCCACCCTCCACGGTACCAAGCGCCCTGAGGTGCGCTATCAGATTTCTTCCTTTATCGCGGTCCAGAACGCGGGCTCTTAATGAGCGGAAAAAGGGACCCGGCTCAGGAATGAATTCTCCCTCTGCATAGCGCGCCGAACCGATGCACGGACCGCCGGGGTCCAGCTGAGCGCTGACCCATCGCTCCTTTTTTTCATTGAGTGACGCCGGCAGCCAGACCGGGCGCGCAAGGCTCCCGTCCTTCAGTTGAATTAAAGCGGCATCCTGATGGACATAGATCATCGTCACTCCATCGCTGTCTTCCCACAGAGGAATGCCGGTATGAATATTCTTTGCATTACATATCCGCCTGACCAGCACCCTGCCCGGCGGTCGGGCGTCAGGGGCCGTATTTCTAAAAAAATCGGTATATTCCTCCGACACACCGACTGACCTGCCCGCTTCACCTTTGCCGGGATCCCAATACGAATTATAAAGCCAGGGGGCTTTATCGGACTCGTTGTTGCGCATTTCGATATTCAAGAACGGTCCATACCGGGAGGGGAAGATCCACGGCGCCTCGCAAAACTCCTGGTCTTGCGCCACCCATTTCCGTTCCGCCTCCCCTGCCCGAACCCGCCTCGCCAGCAACACTTGATAGCGTATACTTTTCCCCACCTTTTTCTTTGCAATGGGGGCCCGCAACGGCCCCATCTTAACGATCTCGCTGATGAGCCTTTCGCGCTCCTGGGCAGTATTATTTTCGAAGACATATCTACTTACGAGCCGTCTGAACGCCTCATACTTTGCTCGTTCAGGGCCTGTTAAAGGTTTCGCCTTCTGGGTACTTTTCATTAGCTGGACCTGGGTCACCGCGGCTTTTCTTTTCTGGTCGCGATACGACAGCCACGGCACCGCCTGCGACAGATAAAACGCACGCTCTGAAGCTATTCTTTCGCGGCGTTCCTCAAGCCATCGGATGGTCTTTAAACGATACCGGGTAAAGAGCGGCGAACCAACCGGTACGCCCATATGTACGACCAGGTATATATCGCCGTCGCTCGGCATATTCACTCCTGAGCCTGAAGACCCTCTCTGGTCATCGCGCGAGCGCATCTTTTCTTTGGCCTTTTTAAGCACCTGCTGCACCTGCGATCTCCTGCACCCCGCCAGCCTCGCTATCTCCTCCAACCCCCACGCCTCGGCTGCGGGCTCTTCAAAACGTATCCCATATCGCAATTTGACAAAGAGTCTCTCCTGCGGCGTCAGGAAGGAAAGCATTCTTACCGTTTCTTCCTGTATCTCGGCCGCATAGCCGGCCCCTGGGGTCCTGGTATCAACAGCTTCATGCCCCGGAGCATTATCGTCCTCGTCAATCTCGCGGGGCTGGTCATGTCTCCATTGACGTCGCAGTTTCCTTTTCTGTTCACGGTGTACCCTCTGGATCAGCCAATCGATCCAGGTATTAAAATAAACTCCTTTTTTCCAGTCATATGTCTGAAGCGCCTTTTGAAAGAAGATCCGGGCCGATTGCCTCATATCGCTTTGCTCAACCCCTAACCTCGCCCATCCTTCATCTTTAATCTCCCCATCGCTGGGAACATATTGTTGCATGGTCCGGGCATGGCAATACTCTAACGCGTTCTGCGCATCCATCCTCGCGTGGGAACCGCGTGCGGGATCGCGAGCGATCTTAATAAGCGCTAATTGACGCGGATAGGTAAGCCGGATATCAGGCAATTCGGCATCCGGTTCTTGGTGCATATAATCCGAATAAGTCTGTGCTACTTGCATACAAAGCTGGCTCGCCAGATGTTCGCCATTAACGGGATTTATCTCGGCAAAAAGCGGCACCATATCACTTATCGTACTATCACCGGATAAGGCTGGCTCTGTTGCGCGCAGGCAAGAAGTAACGCCGGACGCAAAAAAAAGCAGATTCGATCCGCCGTTGCCACTCTTGCGGTCACTTTCCGATTTTTTATCGTTTAATTCAACAAGCACCCGGTAGAACATGCTAAATCTGCCGGTATAGCCGTTCAGACAGGTTCTATCCAGCACACCCGCCAGCAGATGTAACCGTCCGCGACCTGCTTCATCGAGAGGCATGCTCGCGATACCGCATTCGGGGCCCTCATTCAGGCGCGCCCGCTCTGCTATGATTTTCGCGACCTCGATATCCAGTTGGCGTGCACCGTTTACCGCGCCTGATCTCCTCAACAATATCTCCCGTGCCGCCATATCCATGCAAGATACGTGATGCACTATCAGCGCGCCGCTCAGCCCCCCAGATGCCACCTCCTCCGACAAGCGAAGATTATTCGCATAGGTCCGATCGACGAGCACCTCATATCCGCCTGCGACCCCGCAGACCTGCATCGGAAATAACAACCCATCGGCAAACCTGAAGACGAGCGGGCCGACCGCTTCGCTCAGGCGGGGTTCCTCCGCCTGCCATTGCCTATATGCATCGCGCAGATGCGGGATCATGCCTACATCGGGGATCCGCTCTCCGACTACGACTTTCCCGCAGGCGCCTACTCCAAAGACCTCGGCTCCCCGCTCCTCCCGCGCCATGGGGCGCAGGACGGCGGAGCTAATACTTCGCAGGCCCATCGGCGATCCGGCAGCCGCATATTGTGCGCCAGCTTCTAAACGTTGTACTCTTTCCGTGGCGCATTCCAGAGCTCTGTGTACCGCGTCTCTACAAGTAGTAAGATCAGCGCGTAACCATCTTCGCTCCTGATGCGCGTCATTTAAATAATCGGTCAGGTAGCGATTAAGACGGATTATTTCTGACCTATAGAAACGTATATCATTTGCCTGATTCCGAGCTTGTTCGGACAATCGCCCCATTGTCTCGTTGGTGTAAATCGCTGGTTGCTCTTCTGCGGGAAGCTGCCCTATCTCGTAAAATATGAACCTACGATTTCCATAACACTGCACCAACCCTTCATGTTCAGTTCCCGTTCTCCCTACCGGATAAGCGTCGAGTAACCAGCGCTTTTCTCCCGCCGTAACCACAACCACCGTCTGATCGCTCTCACTCATTACCGCTACCCGCATTCCGCGCTCCTCAACACCGGCCTCGATAAGCCTGCGTGCCAGATCGACCGAATGTTCCCTGCAGGTGCCAAATAAAAGACAAGCATCCTGGGTTTCACCGACAAGCGAACGTACCTGCTCGATAGTAACTCCTCCTACGTCACTGCGCTCCCCCGCCGCCAGCGGACGCAGGAAGGATGAGGCCGCGGCCGGCGCTGCCGGCGCAAGCAGGAGGCAGATAAAAAGAACCGCACTAAACCGTGATGGTATTATTTTACCAAGATTCATATGTGAGCAAGCCTCTTGTCATCTTCATGCATACGCTAAATACCCTCATCC
>JBAWYO010000088.1:0-6721 GCA_037143495.1 Candidatus Omnitrophota bacterium
AGATCAAGGTGTGCCGCGATGCCGACGGACTTTCGGCGGTTGCCGAGAAACTCTTCGGCAAACCGATCAAGACGGCCGGTTTCTACGTCTTTGCGGCGGATACGCTCTATGTGAACGCTGATTCCATTTCGATCAATATCCTTGGGCATGAGCTGAGCCACGCGATACAGTCGCATTATTTTGTCGTTCCTCCGCCGGTGAAGATCCAGGAGGTCCTCGCGGGGTATGTGGAGTTCCAGCTGCGCAAGTACGCGGACCGGCTTCCAAAATAAAGGACAGGTATGAAAATAGCTATCATCCTGTGGAGCATCGTGATCGGTCTGTATGGATACGCTCAGGGGGCGACAGTTCCGCCGGGGCAGGACATGGGGTCAAGGATCCAGGAGTATAAGAGCGAACAGGGGCAGGAGCGGGTTAAAGAGGAGCTAAAGACCCCCAAAAAACGCACCCCGGGCCTGCATGCCGCCGAAGTATCGGCGTTACCTGATAACGTTGCCGCGATCCCGATCAATGATATTGTTATTCAATTTGATATCAAGAGCGCCGCGCTTCACACGGCGGTCGAGTTCGATACCCTCATACAGGAATATCGCGGGAGGGCGCTGACGCTCGAGGATATGCGGTCGTTCGCGCAGCGCGTGACCGGGGTCTTGGCGGCTGAGGGCTTCAGGGCCTATATACCTGAACAATCATTTGACGAGCGGCGCCTCTACGTTAATGTCGTCAGCGACCACGCGAAGGCGTGAAGTGGCCGGCCGATAACAGGGTTGCCTTTTATTTTAGTTTTGCTATAATGATGGCCGAGGCGCGAACGCACGATGAAGAAAGAAGTGCCGTTAGAGCGGGCGAACAGGCTCATTAACAGCGGTCAAGTCGTACTCTTAAGCTGTGCCCACGGTAAACGGGCCAATATCATCACGCTGGCGTGGAATATGCCGCTCGCCCATAAACCGCCGCTGCTGGCGGTGTGCATTACGCGCAAACGGTTTTCATACGACCTGATCAAAAAGTCCGGCGAATTCGTTATAAATATACCGTCGATCGATCTTTTTGACGAGATGTTTTATTGCGGCAGGAATTCAGGCGCCGATGTAGATAAATTCAAAGAAACATCCCTGACGGCGCAGAAGGCGAACCGGCTCGAGCAGGCGCCGCTCGTCAAGGAATGTATCGGCCACGTTGAGTGCCGGCTCGAAAGCGAGCAGGATGCCGGCGACCATGTGCTGCTGTTCGGCAGTATCGTTCACGCGACAGCGGAGAGCGCGCTCTTCGATGAGCACTGGCTCGTCGATAAAGTTAAGCTGATCTACCACCTGGGGGACAAATATTTCACGACCTCAGGGCAAGAGATCGAAGCACAGGGATAGTTGCTAGAGTAGCGGGTCTCACAAAACGACTTTTGGAGGAGTGGCAGAGCGGTTGAATGCGGCGGTCTCGAAAGCCGTTATGGGAGCAATCCCATCGAGGGTTCGAATCCTTCCTCCTCCGTAAATTTTTTCGGCGAAAAATAAAGAGTGGACTGGCCACGTAACGCAGGGAGGGCCGAATATGCAGAGAGAAAAATATAGTATAGCCGCAGGTTTTTTTGTCGCGGCGATCCTCTGTCTGACACCCCTGATCCATGCTGACACAGTTACGCTTAAATCCGGTACAGTGCTTGAGGGGACCATCGTCGAGCGGGGAGATCGATACCTCATTATTAACCGCGAAGGCAGCATTGAGACTTATTTTCTCAATGAGGTGCGTTCGATAGTTTCTCCCGCGACTCCCCTCGATGTTCAAGCAGCCGCACCAGCGGAAAAGCCGGCTGCTGTACCTGTAGCTGATGCTTCGGTGGTTGCGCCCGTTGCCGTTGCGCCGATCGCCGTCCCCGCCGCAGCCATTGCGTCGTCGCCGGCGCCTGTTGTTGCTCCTGAACCGGCGCTAAAGCCTGTTGTGGCTCTTCCAAAGGCGACCGAGGAGAAGAAGGCGGTTACCTATCGCCGGGCAGAGGGGCTTGCGTATTACCGGACCGCGCTAGCGCGGTGTCGCGCGATCGTAGACGCTTGCGGGCTCTATTACCTGGCTCGTGGGACGTACCCTCAGGAACTTACCGCGCTTGATGACCAGGATGCTCCATATCTGGATAAGACGTTCATAAATAATATCACTTCGCCGGGCGGATATTTTTCTTATAAGTACGATTACAAGATCACTGACAACGGTCACTTTCAGCTCTTCGCGAAGCCGCTGGGCGAAGGGCTTAACGCGATATTCGTTGATGAACGTGGCGTTTTTCATTGCAATGACGTCTCCGGCTCAACGATCGATCTGAAGGCACAGTAAGAGTGAGTGACTGATAGTAAAGATCCCTTGTCACCGAAAGAAGCATAATGAGTGACTCGGGATCAGAAATTTACTATACGAAAAATTCGGAAATTTCGGAGAGGTTCGAGAGCGGCTGAATCGGCGCGCTTGGAAAGCGCGTGTGCCCGCAAGGGTACCCAGGGTTCGAATCCCTGCCTCTCCGCCAGTTATTTGGTGAGTTGTAACTACTTGAAAATAAAGTAGATACAGCTCACCATTTTTTTATATCATGTTCAGTGCCCAAAGCGTGCCCTACATTATTATGAGGCAGATGAATAAATCAAATGGGATGCGGTCAAGTGTTCTATTTGAAATAAGGTGTATTTGTTAATATAGTAAAATTTATAAAAGTAAGTTAGTTTGACAAAAATTGATTTATATGATATACTTTGTGTGGCAAGAATTTTTTTTATTGTCCAATTATTAAAACGAATTAGTAGAGGGTATGCTTCGATGGTTATAAAAAAATCAATACTGTGTCTCATTTCTTTTGTAATAGCCCTTATGTTGCTGGTACAAAATACCGTATCCGCGGAGGAGCATTATTTAAGACCGACAGCTTTTGACCAGCGCGTATCATTTGTAAGAGCGCATGCCGTAAGAATCCTCGATAATGAAGACCAGGGGCTGTGCATAGATGGGGATATAGAGGCTGTGCATAGTGCCTACCTATTTGGGTTGTTGGATGCTATGATTGAGCGATATATAGGATTCATGACGAGGCAAGCGATCTTGGGTAGCAGAGTTGCTGCGAACCATAGGGATGCGTTCCATGAGTTGCAACGGGGCATAGTGGCCATGAGTGATCAAAGAGACAGACATGACGACTCAGAATCTATGGCGGGGGTATCTGAGAATATAGACGATTTGGTATCTCACATTGGTAAATATGTGGGCTGGACGAGAATGCCGAAAGATTCAGCAGCGGCATTTGCCAGAGAACGTCTTGCCGCAGAGCAGCGATTGGAAACGATGGTTAGTGAGGGGCGAGGCATTGAGGAGATCAGGAAAAAATTATACGCGCGGATATATTCGATACCTGCGGCACGGGTTTTAGATGCGGAAAACCAATCTCTCATATGTTTTACTTTAGGGGTGCTGCCCAGTGATGAGTTATTGCATTTTTTAAAGTTAGATCAATTAGGAATAACCCCCGCGATGTTAGCGGCGACCAATAGCGTTTTTAAAGCTCTTGATCTGCGGCAACTTGATGTTTCATGCCGCGGATTTGTTAAGGTGTGGGTATTCAGGCGCATAGCCAGGGGGCAGTCCGAGCAAACTGTTTTATCGACGGCTCAAGAGCGTCTGTTGCCGGTTATTGGTTTGCTGGAGACTGTTGGTGCGATCATGAGTAAAAATGTCCCCGAACTAACCGGCATGTCTGTAGATGACAATGAAGATTTTCGGCGGGAGAGATTCTTCGCTGAAGACACGTTACTGCATTACTTTTTAATGCACCCGGATGGAACGTACAAGGACTCGATGCCGACGTATATTTTTACAAAGTTGCTCATAGACATGCTCACCGATTTTGATAAGCCGCTTATTGGGTTTCGTGAACACAGGGGACAAGGATATCTGCAGCCGTTTAGGGGAGTCCAAATATCCGGCGATCTTGGGAAGTGGCCCTCTTCACAGATCGCCATAGCGGGATTCTTTAGCAATGATGCCCGGGTCGTTGCTGATATTGCAGGTGACTTCCCTGTTGATTATCCGCATGATCCAGTGATGAGATGTTTTGCCGTTCCCTATTCCTTCTGTATTCCTTCGGTCGGGGGGCCGCTTGAAGAGCTCTACACGACGATCACGGATATGCCGTATTTGTTTGCGGTGACCGGAGATGGAGTGCGAATACCATTGTATCCTTCAGGGTTTAAGCGGGCGACTTTACTGGCAGCTACGTTCTACAGTTATTCGATCCCGTCAGCGAAACGCACTGAAAAGCAGAAATTGATGGCACGAAAATATGATGAATTTTTGGACTTAGTAAGAGCATTTTATCGGGATGTCGGTTTTGAGCCTCATGAAATAGCGGATATGGTAACGGCTGAGACTCAGCCCACCGAATTTGGTACCGGAACCGACTATTGGCACTATCGAGACCAGCTTGTCGCGAATATCAGAGATAGGATTTTTCAGCATGCCGGAGAGATGATCGAACGGCTTCCCGGAGAAAGTGATGATGACTATACCAGAAGAGCGGTTAGCACCTATCTAAATCGTCAGGTTCGCTTCCGGGAAAGGATGATGGAGTATCTGGATGAGCTGGAAGATACGTGCTACAGCGATTATCCGGCAGCCATCCGACGTCTTCTGGTGAGACTATATAATGAGGGTCCTGAAGCATTGACGGATGTTGAAATAAAAACAGTAACAGGTGAACTATGCGAAGCTTTATTTAGCATGACAGATGGTGGTAAGGATGAAACGCGGGTTAGCGCTGCAACGTGCTTAGGAGCCATCGGTGGGGAGCAGGCGCGAAACGCTCTTTTAGCTTTACGCGGTGATAGTTCTGAAGCGGTAAGAATAGCGGTCGCGGAAGCTCTGGAAAAGTTAACATCATTGCAGTCAAGAGTCAGCGGGGGCGGGGGTAATGCGACCGCGACTGGTAATTTTTCCGGTCTTTTGCATGCGGCGGATATCGCGGTGCTGGAGGCGATCTAACAATTATAAGTAGGCGGGGAGGGGTATTTCTATGCTTGCCAGGAACCGGGCGTGGATAGGAGTGCTCCTCTTTTGCTGCACAGTGCTTTCAGGGGCGACTTCGTCATAGATATCATGGTAACTTGTTGACAACGGACCGGATAGGGTGTAGGGTGGCTATTGACGGAGTGGTTACGCATGAAAGGCGTTGTTAACGTAGCGGATACGGTCAATCTCATCGGCAAGATCTCGTCCTTCACGGTCCTCGGCGATCCCGGATGTGATGGGCTCGGGGTCGAGATCATGACGACCTTCTCAAAAGCGATGATAGCGACGCAGACGGACTTGACGCTTATCCTGGGCGATCTCGTCCCTTTCGGGGAAGAGCATTTTTATAAGCACATCCACGGGATCATCAATAACGTATCACAAAACCCCGTCTACACCTTGTGCGGCAACCACGATACCGATTATTATGGAACGTACTTCGGCCGTAAGAATTATGTCGTGGTCAACGACGATCTCCTGATCGTTATACTTGATAATTCTAAGAGAGTTTTTGAGGCAGAGACGCTTCATTTCCTCGCCGGATCGCTCGAAAAATACGCGCGTAAAAATGTCCTGATCTGCTTTCACATCCCGCCCCCGAACACTTTTTCTTCCAACAGCATTAAGCCTGAAGAGTGGCAGAAGCTTAAAGCTGTTATGGAGCCCCACTGGCAGAATATTACCTACATCCTTTCAGGGCACGTACATTCCTATTTTCAGGACGATGTTGACGGGTATCGGGTTATTGTGTCGGGAGGAGGCGGCGCGCGGCTTGATTTTTTCGGTTGTCTTCCTGACAAAAAAAGCTCATTCCATCACGTGCTGCGGTTTTATTTTGATCAGGATGGATCGCTGAAGTATGAATATGTCTCTTTGGCCGATAGAACCTATGATCGCGAGATCAAAGACGGGACGATCATAGAGCAGCTTACTGAGGCCTGTACTAATGAGGCGCTCGCGCATATCCGGTACCAGTTTTTTGCTGATGATGCCCATGAAAAAGGATTTATAGGGATCGAGAAGCTCTTCAGGGCTCTTTCAAAAGCGGCATTCTATCACGCGAAGAATTATTTCAGTGTTTTGAACAGGATCCAGGGGCTCGGGCACAATCTTGACGTGAGCCGGGAGACCGAGAAGGCGGAGCGGGAAGAGATCAAGGATGCTTTTTTGCCGTACGCGATCAAGGCACATACTCCGCTGACGCAGTACGCTTTCTATGAAGCCTACGCGGCTAAAGAGCATTACGCCGGTCTATTGCCGGAAGCGATCAAGGCCTACGACGCGGGAGAGGACATTCCTCAGGCCGCCTATTACGTATGTACATCGTGCGGTAACACCGGCCGTTTTGATAAGGAACCGGCTCACTGTTCAATATGCGGAGCGCCGCGGGACAAGATCATTAAGCTTTAAAAAAAGAAACGGAGAGATCATGGCAACGTTGAAGAACCCGATCGTTATGGATATGCAGCCCGGGGAGTACTGGTGGTGTTCGTGCGGCGAGTCCGCGAAGCAGCCCTTCTGTGATGGCGCGCACAAGACAAAGAACACGGGGATGGCCCCGCTGCACACGGTCATCGAGAAGCCGGGGAAGGTAGCCTGGTGCGGATGCAAGGCTTCCGCGAAGAAACCGTTTTGTGACGGGTCCCATCTGAAGATCTAAGAGCGCTTCAGCTGCCGTTGGTAC
>JBAWYO010000089.1:0-6683 GCA_037143495.1 Candidatus Omnitrophota bacterium
TAGGCCACGAAGAGATGTTCGAGAACCTGAAGGGGTAGGTTAACGGAAGAAGGTAGTTCATGGGCAATATATTCCTCGGCAGCGAAATAGTAGAACTCGGTATCCAGATCGAGCAGAACGGCAGGGATTTTTATGATATGCTTGCCCGGGAGACCAGGGTCGAGAAGGCGGCAGCGCTTTTTAAGCATCTGAAGGGCGAAGAAGAAAAACATATCGGCGTCTTCGGCGCTATCCTCGCGCGCTTGGCGGGTTACGAGCCTGCGGAAGCGTATCCCGGGGAATATACCTCCTACATGAAAGCGCTCGCCGCCAGCTGCATTTTTACGCAGAAGGGGCGGGGCGCGGAAGCTGCCAGGAGGGTGCAGAACGAGCTGGAGGCCCTTGATCTGGGTATCGGATTTGAAAAAGATTCAATTATTTTTTATGAGGGAATGAAGAAGGTAGTGCCCCCTCACGAGGTAAAGGCCGTCGAAGAATTAGTGCGCCAGGAAGAGAACCATTTGCGGCAATTATCCGAGCTCAAAGAGGCGCTCTCATGAGTGGCAGATACGCGATCAGGCTCCGGCGATATCTGATCGCCGGCCTGGTCGTGATCCTTCCGCTTTTTATCTCCCTGTATGTTCTTTTTTTCCTCTTCCGTTTTATCGACGGGATTTTCGGCAGCGTTATTAATTATTATATCCGCAGGGAGCTGGGATTCGCGATCCCCGGGATCGGTATCATTCTGGGGCTTATGGTTGTGCTGACAACGGGTTTTATCGCGAGCCGGTTCCTCGGCAGGACGCTCTTTCCCGCGATAGAAGGGTGGTTCCTGAAGTTCCCGCTGGTCAAACAGATCTATCCTCCCGCCCGCCAGATCGTTAATTTCTTCCTCGCGAAGGAAAAACCCGCGTTCAGAAAAGTGGTCCTTGTTGAATATCCTTCGAAAGGACTCTGGTCGGTCGGTTTTATCACCAACGACGGCTTTGCCGAGGCGAAAGAGAAGACGCATGAGGATCTGCTCCATATTTTTTTCGCGAGCACGCCGAGTCCGCTGACGGGGTTTCTGGTGCTGGTGCCGAAAAAGAACGTGGTCTTTCTCGATATCCCCATCGAGGACGGCCTGAAGCTCATCGTTTCCGGCGGCATTCTCGGCCCGGGAGACAAAAAAGATGTATGACCTGATTGTTATCGGCGCCGGACCCGCCGGCATTACCGCCGCTGTCTATGCTGCGCGCAAGAAGATGGATCTGCTCGTTATCAGTAGCGATATCGGCGGGCAGGCGGCGTGGAGCGGCGATATCGAGAACTACACCGGTTATCAGCTGGTATCGGGTTCCGAACTGGTCCTGAAATTCGAAGAGCATATGCGCACCTATGGCGTGAAGGTCAGGGAACCTGAGGAGGTCACCGGCATTACCAAAGAGGGTGAGCTGATCACGGTTCGGACGGTCGCGGGCGCCTATGAGGCAAAGACGGTCATTATCGCCTCCGGAAAGCGTTCGCGGGAGCTTGGCGTCCCGGGCGAGAAAGAATTCAGGAATAAAGGGTTGACCTATTGCGCAACGTGCGACGGCCCGCTCTTTGCCGGAAAAGACGTGGCCGTTATCGGGGGCGGGAATTCGGCCCTTGATGCCGCGCTCCAGCTGATAAAGATAGCGCGCCATGTTCATGTGATCAATAACACGCCGGGTCTGGGGGGAGACGTTATCATGCGGGAGAAGGTCATGGCGAGCCCCGCGGTCACGGTCTTTAACAACGCCCGGGTCACGGTCATTAACGGGTCCGCATTGGTGGAAGGCATTACGATCGCGTACGAGGGCTCCCAGAAGATCATTCCCGTCCAGGGCGTTTTTGTTGAGATCGGGCTAATGCCGAATACCGCGTTCATTTCCGGGGTTGAAAAGAATACCAATGGCGAGATCAAGGTCGATCGCGCGAACGCGACGAATATTCCCGGCATCTTTGCCGCGGGAGACGTGACCGATGTTCCCGAGAAGCAGATCATTATCGCCGCGGGAGAAGGCTCTAAAGCGGCGCTGGGCGCTTTCCGATATCTGGCGCGCCGCAGGATGTAAAAAAAGGTACAGCGTCAAAGAGTAACACCTTCTATTGTCCGGTAAATATGCTATACTAGATAGGTACGCGATATGCGTAGTATGCGGCACTGTCCGGGGGGGCGGTTCGTGGATCATATCAGCGAAATATATAAGAAGATCATCGATTTTTCTGGAGACGGCGTCTGCCAGTATACCGTCAGCGAAGGCCGTATTCTCTACGCAAATCAGGGGCTTGTCCGCATATTAAATCTTGATTGCACGCCCGAGGAGATGAAGGGTAAGCTTCTCACCGAGGTGCTTCCTTTTACCGCAGAGCTCGAGCAGCTTAAAAAAGACGTCAATTCCCGCGAGGAGATCCGCGATCTCGCGTATCAATTCAGGACGCTCAAGGGGGATCACCGCTGGGTGATCCATAATTCGTTCATGCTGAAGGATCCTGACACCGGCCTTGAGATCGTTGAAGCGGTTATTAAGGATGTTACCGAGCGCGCGCGGGCGGAAGAAGCGTTGCGGCAGTACCACGATCATCTTGAGGAGATGGTCCGGGAGCGCACGGTCCAGCTTGAGAGCGTTAACACGCGACTGCAAGCGGAGATCGTTGAGCACCGACGGACGGAAGCGGCGCTCGGCGCTACGATGGATTATCTCGATAAGATCATCAATTCGGTCGCGAACCCGATCTTTGTCAAAGATCGTAATCATCGATGGGTTTTGCTCAACGACGCATATTGTGATTTTATGGGGTATGCCCGCGAGGAACTGCTGGGTAAGAGCGATTACGATTTTTTTCCGAAAGCCGAGGCTGAGGTTTTTTGGGAGAAAGACGAGGTCGTTTTTTCGACCGGCCGCGAAAATATGAATGAAGAGCATTTTACCGACTCCAAGGGAGCGCTCCATATCATCAGTACCCGTAAGGTTCTTTACCGGGATAAAGCCGGAGCTGAATTCATTGTCGGTATTATCGTCGATATCACCGAGAATAAACGCGCCGGCGACGAGATACGCGACCTGAATGAACATCTCAAGGGGTATGTGCTGCAGCTCGAGGCAGCGAACCGGGAGCTTGATTCGTTTACGTATTCGGTGAGCCATGATCTCAAGGCGCCGCTTCGGTCAATCCAGGGTTTTTCACAGATCCTGCGGGAAGAATGTTCGGGGAAGCTGGGCGCCGGCGAGCACGCCCTTGATGTTATAGGGCAAAGCGTGCGTAAGATGAACACGCTGATCGATGGCCTTCTTTCATTTGCCCGCTTAAGCGGCAAGGAACTTTCGCGTGAGTCCGTCAATATGGAGGCGCTCACGCGCGAGGCGTTCGAAGAAGTCCGCCGGGTTGGCGCGGATACGCGCAAGGTTACGCTTGAGATACAGGCATTGCCGGTCGCCAACGCTGATCCGGTCCTGATCCGCCAGGTTCTTATCAACATGCTCGCTAACGCGGTTAAATTCACGTGCGGTAGGGAAGAGGCGCGTATTGAGGCCGGCTGCAAAAGCAGCGACCGGGAACATATCTATTATCTGCGTGACAACGGCGTGGGGTTTGATAATACCTATGCGGGGAAACTCTTCGGTGTATTTCAACGGCTTCATGGCGAGCATGAGTTCGAGGGCACCGGGGTGGGTCTCGCGATCGTGCAACGGATCATTAAGCGCCATGGCGGGCGGGTCTGGGGCGAAGGCGCTCCCGGCGTTGGCGCCACTTTTTATTTTTCACTGCCAAAATAGGTAAATGTTATGGCTGACGAGAATCGTTTACGCATACTCCAGCTTGAAGATAATGACATCGACGCGGAATTGATCGGTCGCGAGCTTCAGAAGAGCGATATCGTCTTTACGTTGCGGCGCGTCCAGACGAGAGATGATTTTATCGCGGCGCTCACGGAATTCGTGCCTGACCTTATTCTTGCCGATTATCGTCTGCCCCAGTTCGACGGATTGACCGCGCTTAGGATCGCGAAAGAACGCGATCCTGATTTGATCTTTATCTTTGTCTCGGGAGCGATCGGCGAGGAATTCGCGATCGAGACGCTCAAGCAAGGGGCGACCGATTATGTGCTGAAGGACCGGATGGGGCGTCTTGCCTCCGAAATAAAACGAGCGCTGACGGAAGCGGCTGAACGGCGCCAGCGCCGGGAAGCGGAAGAAGCCCTGATCCAGCGCGATCGCCAGCTTGAGACCCTTAATAGCGAGATCGTCGCGACGAACAGGAGGCTGAAGCGGCTTGCGCTCAGGGATCCGTTGACCGGCCTCTACAATCATCGCTACCTCACCGAAGCGATAGAGCTGGAATTCTTCCGGACACGCCGGTACGCCCACCCCTTTTCGGTCATCATGGCCGATATTGATTATTTCAAATCGATCAATGATGTCTACGGCCATCTTTTCGGCGATAGCGTGCTCAAGCAGCTTGCCGCGCAACTCAATAAGATGATGCGCCGTTATGATATTGTCGGCCGCTATGGCGGGGAAGAATTTATTATGGTCTGCCCCGGCGTCGACCGGCTCAAAGCGCTCGCGCTCGCGCAGCGTCTCCTGGGCGCGGTCACGATCTATAATTTTGGTGATAAAAAACAGTCGGTCAAGCTCAAGATCAGCGTCGCGGTCGTCTCCTATCCGGACGACCGGGCGGCGCGGGCGATCGACCTTATTGATATCGCGGAAAGGATCCTCGGCGACGCTAAGAAAGCGGGGGGTAACAGGGTCTATTCGACGCTTGATGTCAGTGACTCTAAAGCCGTTGCGTTAAAGCAGAGCACGAAGGCATCTGATATTAACCTGCTGCGGGAGAAATTGGAAAAGCTCGATAAGCGCGGTAAGGAATCACTCGTTGAATCGATATTCGCGTTCGCGAAAACGATAGAGGTCAGGGATCGGGGGACCGGCGAGCATGTGGAAAAGACGGTCAAATACGCGATCGATATAGCGAACGCCTTGGGGTTAAGCCGTGAAGAGGTCGAGAATGTAAAGCAGGCGGCGGTGCTTCATGACCTCGGGAAAGTCGGTATCAGCGACCAGATCCTGACCAAGAAAGCAAAATTAACCAGGCGGGAATACGAGGTTATTAAACGGCACCCGCAGATCGCCGCTGATATCATGAGGCCGATCCAGGTCATGCACGATATTATACCACTGATCCTTTATCACCATGAGACCTGGGACGGAAAGGGATATCCGATGGGCCTCAAAGGTGAGGAGATCCCGATCGGGGCGCGTATTATTGCGATTGCTGACGTGTACCAGGCGCTGATATCGCGACGGCCGTATCGAAAGGCGTTTTCGAAGCGCGTAGCGATCGATATTATAAAAAAAGGGGCGGGTTCCCAATTCGACCCGTTTATCGTCGATATGTTTCTGAAGATCATACAACATGCAAAGTAGAGGATGAGCATAGATATGCAGACTCAGAGCGTTGAAGATACGGCTGTCAGGACCGGGCTGAGAATTATCCACCTGGAGGATGACCAGAATGACGCGGAGTTGATCGCGCGGCAATTGGCGAAGGACGGCGTCGCGGCCGCGGTCAAGCGGGTGCGGACGAAGGAAGAGTTTATCAGGGCGCTGAATGAACGCGCGCCCGAACTTATTCTGGCGGATTACCGGATCCCGGGATTTGATGGCCTTGATGCGCTTAAGGTAGCGCGCGAAAAATATCCTGAGACGCCCTTCATCTTTGTCTCGGGGGCCATCGGCGAGGAATTCGCGATCGAGACGCTGACCCACGGCGCGACCGATTATGTGTTGAAGGACCGCCTGGTGCGGCTTGTTCCTGCGCTGCGGCGCTCGCTGCACGACGCCCGTTTGCGCGTAGAACGCGCTCATGCCCGGGAACGCCTCAAGACGATGAACCGGGAGCTCGAGATGGTGAACGAGTGCCATCGACTGGCGATCCGTTCAAAGAATGAAAAGACGCTTCTTGATCAGATCTGCAGGAAGCTCGTCGAGCTTGGCGGTTACCGGATGAGCTGGGCGGGACTCCTCGTAGCGAACGCGCAGGGCGCTCTTGCGCCGGCGGCTAAAGCGGGTTATGAAATGGGGTATGTAAAATCGATCCAAAAAAATGCTGCCCCGGCATCCTCGGCTATCGAACCGGCTTTCGTCGCGGTGCGGACCGGCGAGATCGTCGTTAACAGGAATACCCGGTCGAATCCGACGCCGTTCCCCTGGAAGGAAGAGGCGCTTGAACGTGGATATGCGTCATCGATAGCCCTGCCGCTGACGATCGATAACCGGATCATCGGGGCGCTCTCGATCTACGCGGAACGTCCTGACAGTTTTCATCCGGAAGAAGCGCGCCTGCTGGGGGCGCTTGCCGAAGATCTCGCGTTCGGGATCGGGGCCTTGCGCGCGCGCAGCGGACGCACCCGCGCGGTGCGGGAGATGCGCTTGTCGCACCGGCAACTCCTGCAATCGAATAAGCGCCTCGAGAAGATCGCGATCAAGGATCCATTGACCGGGCTCTACAATAATCGCTATCTCTCCGATGCTCTTGGCGCCGAATTGACCCGGGCCGGCAGGTTTGCTCAGCATCTTTCGCTGATCATCCTTGATATTGACTACTTTAAATCCATCAATAGTGTGTACGGACGCGCGTTCGGCAACTCCTGCAATCGAATAAGCGCCTCGAGAAGATCGCGATCAAGGATCCAT
>JBAWYO010000090.1:0-6612 GCA_037143495.1 Candidatus Omnitrophota bacterium
GCCTCAAACCGGATCACCTGATATCAGGGAATCTTCCGTGACTGCATCGGCCGCATCATCAGGGAGAGCATCCGCGCCCGCTGTTTCCGAAACAAGGCGCGCTTTAGTCGGTCAGCTTGAAACATTATCAAAGCCGATCGTTGGTTTATTGCCGAGCGCTGTTGCTGAAAGAAATAATTTCGGGGCTGCGGTTATAAATGCCCTCGAGGCAATGCCGGCAGAAAACAGGACACCTGAAGCGATGACCGCGGTCATCTGTGATATCGCGCCGCAACATATGCCGGCGCTGAGCGGAGTACCTCATGGATTAGCCAGCGGTATTGTCGCGATGACGATAGGTAATGGCCTCAATGAGGATCATGCCAAGGCCCTTGCTTCGACCTTCAGAGAATCGGAATCCAGGGGGAATAAGGAAAACAACTGGAATAATGTCATAACGCTTGCGTTCTTACCTAATGACTCGCGTGCCGCGCTTGGTGAAAACGCACAAAGGGGCGTTGTTGAGGCAATGCCGGCGCTGGTAAGCACGGGAAGATTGGACGCGGATACGGCCTCAAGGGTCATCAGCGACAACCAGAATAAACTCAGCAGTGGAAATTTACTATATATTGTCAGTCATGCAAACGAGTTTAAGGGCATTATTGATCAGGAGACGATGAGTTCAATAGTAGACGCTCTGAGGATCAGGGGTAATGTACCGCCCGAAACCCTGCAGTTTGCTATTGCGCAGGGCCAAAGCTTAACTACTACGCCGATGGCGGCTTCGCCGACGGTAAGCAGTAGTACTGACGCCGGTCACGCTGTTGCTCTAGGCACCAGCGCGACGCCTGCGTCGGTCAATCCGAGGGCGCCGGTCACAACAAGCACCACAGCAGGTGCTGTTCACACCGCCGATAACGCAACGGCAGCGAACGCACCCGTTTCCTTAACTAATACGCATACATTCCTTGCTAGTGTGGGAGAAGCGCACGTCGCGGCGGTACAGTCCAACCTCGATCAGATACACGCCATGGGCGGAGAGCAGGCGGTGAACGCCGCTTTGACTTTCGCGAGCGGCGCTGTTAGCACCGGCAGGAGCGCGTCGGTGATCCTTAACCTGGGCGCTAATAGCACGGGCAACAGCCATAGTACGCCGGGCAATGTCGCGGTAGGCACCGAGGCGCCGATATCGCCGGCATTCACCTTCACCTCCACCGGTTCTGTGACGACGCGTTCGGTTGCGGGAGGTATAGAGGTAAGGAACAACACCGGGGTCATATTCACGGCACGCGTTGAGACCAGGACAAACAGTGACGGCGAAAACGTGAATTTCACGAATTTCGGAAACAATTCAAAAGCTATTTCGATGGGCGATAATGAGCATGTGTTGTGGGTCGCGGCGGACGAGCAGGGGAATACCAGCGTCATTACCAACCAGGGCAACAGGTACCAGCTCGCGCAGGACGGGGCGATAAAGGTTTTCGCGCCGGTCAGCAGAGAGGCGCAGGAGGCCAGAGGTACCACCGCAGCCGCGCCTGTGGCGGCAACGCCGGGAACGGTTACCCGCACGCCATATGCGCCGGCCAGTTCCACGGTGACAACCCCTGCGGCAACTTCTGTATCAACGTCCACCGTAGCAACGCCCGCCGCGCCTAAGGCTCAGGCAGCGCCAGCCGCTCGGTCACAGGTTGAAAAACCGATCGCCACGATCGACGCCAGCGGCAAGATCACGGGTGATATCGCGGGCAGGAACGGCCAGGTAATCAACGACAGTTACCTGGGTAATCTTGGCCCGAGAGCCAACAACGCGCCGGTCCAGATAAGTACCCACATCCAGGAAGGCGGCATCACGATGACCAGATTCGCCTCCGCGGCGCCGGTCGCTGCAGAGGGCAGAGCGACCGTTCCGTCAACATCGGTAGGCTTGTTCAGCGCGCCCAACAGCAATGTTGTCCTGGCCCGCGCGATCGTTGATAACCCGACTACTACTGCGCGGAACGGCCAGGCAACCGTCACCAATTATACGAACGGTAACGCGATCCCGATGAGGACGGGCGGCATAGCGGATGTGGCGCAATTAAGCTCCAGCCGTGACGGCGTGGTTGTCGGTATCAATGCCGCCACTAACCGGGCCGAGGTATTCAGCGGATGGGGCCACGTTACGGTAGATACCAGTCTGACCAACGCCAATGATCTCGCGCGCAATACCCGCGCCAGCTCAGATGGCAGGATGGTCGCGGTTCCTCAGTCGGTGAGAACGGAGGCCGACGCTCCGGAGCCTGTTGTGGCGACCGCTACGGTATTCAGGATAGCGGGTGATACGCATGAGACCTCTACGGTTACCGCGGTGAACGTAGCCGCGCCGTTCAAATTAGACAACGCTAACCCCAACACCGTAATAGCCGGCAATACGCGCCTTTCCTTAAATAACAACAACACGGTCACGCTCTCGCATCCGGATCAGCCGCAGCCGATCACCCTTACTATCGAGGGTCAGGCGATAACAGCCACCAACACCGGAAATGGCCGCAGATTCGATGTTCATCTTGCTACCGGTACCAACTACATGGTTACCAATACCGGCCACCTTGAAATAACCGAAAACCGCGGCGAGGCCGGATCTGTCACCCTCGGCAGTTTTAATCCAGCTACCGGCGTTCTTCTCGCGCAGGACGGCGCTCATAATGTTAATCTGCAGATACCGAGTGAGTCCACCGCGACCATCTTTGTCGTCAGGCCGACCGATGACAGGCCGTCGGTAATAGGAAGAGTAGAAATAGCGAGAAGCGTTGAAATAGCCAGGGCTAACGCAACCAGCAACGAAGTTGTTGTCACCAACCCGACAACGAGACGCAGCGTTACTATCGATCTTACCGGCGCTCATGCGATCAACGTCAATGTGGGCGGCATTGCGCATAACGCGCGTATTGACAATATCGCGCTTGACAGGGAAGGTAACGCGACAGCAAATGTGCATCTGGTAACCGCGGCCGGAGAGAGAGCTGCTGTAGAAATTCCAACGATACCGCTTACCGTCGCGGGCAGAGATACCATATTCATAGCCCAGTTGGTAGGAAATGCGGCGAGGGCGACGATAGCGGACAGAGAACAAAGCGGGCTAACGGTTATGACGCCGAGTCACGCTACGCCGACACTGACGGTCTCAGGCGCGACTAATAACGTAGAGATACCGGCGCTAGACACAACAGTGAAAAGCGTACCCGAGCAAAATACGGTGGTTACGCCATCAGCTGTTGCCGTTACCACTGCGGCGGCACCCGTCGCGCCGGCGCCCGCTGTGTCGCCCGTTACAGCGTCTCCTCTGGCGACGCTGGCTGTCAAGGTCGACGAGGCTCGCAAAGCTCAGGCGAGCGCTCAAAAGAAGCACAGTGAGCATCAAAGCGATCTTTCATGGCTTACCAGAGATCTTGGTGATGCCCGGAAACAGTTGGCGCTGGACCAGGCGTTGATGGCGCAGATGACGCCGGGCGGTGTTGTAACGAGCGGCTATGAACAGGCGGTAGCTAATCTGCAGGTAAAGATCGCCGCAGAGCTCGCAAAGGTCAGACAGCTGGAAAAAAATCTTCCCGATCGTCAGGCTGATGTGGAACGAGCGGCTGCGCGAGTGCAAGAAGTGAATGACCAGCTTGCTCAGGCCCAGGGTGCCCTTACACGTGAAACGAGACGGGGCGTCGCAAGAGCGCAGCAGCTTGTAGGGCTCGTTAATGGGCAACTGGATTCTTTAGAAGATTCTGAGGCGGTGCCCAGGCATGTGACCGAAGACCTGGCTAAAGCGGAGGGAGCCGTCGAACAGCTCGGCGTTGCTCCGGAAGCGGCACCGTTGAGAGAAGCGCTCAATAAAGCTAAAGAGCGGGTACAGAAACAGGCGGCGAACTCGACAGGAGCTGTTGTTGCGCCGACAGCTGTTGCCGTTGCCACTGTGGCGGCACCCGTCGCGCCGGCTGCTGAGAAAGCGGCTGCTGCTGTTGTAAACGCACCCGCTACTGAAAGCGCAGGATTATCCACCGACGAGTACCTCTTTATGCCTCATCGCAATATTCTGAGTGAGCTAAAAACGGCACCCAGGGTATATTTTTATAAACTTATAAGCAGAGATAAGAAGATGAACAACCGCGGTGAAGAGTGTTACGAAGTTGTTGATGATTACCACCTTAATCTCGCGACGGGCAGACAAAACACGCTACTGGTGCCGGTAAGTCTCTGGGGTAGGGCCTACAGGGATGGCAGCCAGGTCTCATTTAATGACAAATCGCTGTATAAGCCTATAGGCCGGATCACCGATATCAAGACAAGCGCCGATCTTGACGGTTATACGTATGCGGCAGCGCAGGTGTCCGTATTTGGAATGGAAGATGTGCGAACGACCGTTACAGCGGAATATAAGAACGGCGTTATACAGTATTCTGAAAGTACTACGTATGTGACGAGAACATATATGGCAAAAGCGATAGGTGAGGCCAACCTCAGGGCTCTTGAAGCGGCAGCGCTTAAGGCCGCGGGGGTACGCCCGGACATTGCTGCTACCATATTGACTGTTCAGCAATCCACCAATGAAGAGTTTGTTGATTCGATGATAGCGCCGATATTTAACAGTAATGGCGTAGGCATCTCCGCGCGATCATTTAAGAGCAAGATCGAAAAAGTTCGCAGCATGCCGCAGATCATGATACCTCTTGCGTTCAGGAACTTTATGAGCGGAACGATCGATCTGAACGGTTTGCGCGAGGCGATCGCGGGACAGGTAGGAATGTCATCGGCTAATGCGAGCAGTATAAGCGATCAGCTTCTTACGCAACTTGCGGAGAAAGTTGCCCCAGGCATTGGTTTCGCGCTGATCGGCAAAGCCGCCGCCGCGCCTGCCACCGCGAAGCCTGCCGCGCCCGCTCCTGCCGCGACACCCGCTGTACCTGCTACTGAGTCTGTCATTGAGCTCGGCCCACAACAAGAACATAAGTCGACAGCTCAATCAAAACCGACTGCCAAAGTAGAACTTACTGGGGCGCTCCTGGATCAACTTGCTTCCGCTAATCAATGTCTTATGGAAGCGGAAGCATTGCTTGCCGGGGGGCATGCAAATCTTAAACTTGCGAATGAAAAAGTAGAGCAGGCTAAGAGATTATTTGTACGTTTTGATGTTGTTCAAGATGAAAGCGTGGAGCGTGTTCGGGGCAGGTTTGTAAGAGTCAATGATCTTCTTGCGCGATCAGCCGTGCCCACTGCGGCCGTCACGCCTGCCGCGCCTAAAGCTGCCGCGGAAGCCGTTGCGCCGCGAGCCACGGTCACCGGAGCCACTACCGCCGTCTCCAACCTTGTTAAGTCGGTCAATGGCAGCCCGCGCCTGCAGGGTATCGCGGCCGCGAGGGTTGAACGGGCGAAAACTCTGCAAGCTGTAGCCGAGTTGCTTACCCAGCAGGCGAATGCCAAAAAATTAATTAAAACTGAACTCTGGCGGATACAGCAGGATGAGATCAGGCAGTGTACCTTTATTTTGCAAGACCTTATTAATAATCAGGATGACCCGCTTGCCTGGGAAAGATTTGACAGATCCTGGCAAGGGATGCACCTAAATAATCCCAAACTGCGTGACGCGATCAACGCGAAACTGGAAGCGGGCAAGAAAGCTATCGATGATTGCGCGTTCGATCGCGGGTTATTCTCCGACAATAAAATCCTTGGCATTGTTAAAGGTTCTCCAATAGCATCAACGATCATGATATTCCGGTCCATGGACGCATATAAAGGATTCAGCGTTAACGGATTCCGGATGCCGACCTTAACTGAATTCACCCGCGTTCTTCAGGAAATACAGGCAGCCGGTGATACCGGGTTGGATATCAATACATGCAACCCGGGGACTCTTGCCGCGGTGGTGATGTTAAGGCTGGGCCTTGTGCCGAACGGCTATTATCACACAGATTTTGGTATCGATGGCGTCCGCTTGAACAAGGACTCAACGCACTTGAGAAGCTTGTCGGTTAAAGCCGGTATTAAGGATATTATTGCTGCGGCCCGGAAGGCGCAAGCTACACTTGAAGCAACGGTGCGCGCGCAGGGTAAGACCATGAACCCGCTTTTTATGGGTGAAGCCATACAGCTTGCGGTCACGGCTCAATGGGATGCGGGCCGGAATGAGTTTACGGCGCAGGCCGGCGACCGTGATACGGCGCGATTGATCTACGCCGTTCTCTACAGTAACGGGTATTCCTGCTTGGCTGATGGTGTTACCGCTATAAAGGCCGCGAAAGGCGATCAGGATGGACAATATGGATTCATGGCCGATGCTCTCGTGAATTTAGTTGAGCTGAAAGATAATTTTAAAGATGAAGACGGGAACAATGTATTCAACGATCAAATGCGGCGTGCGGATGAAGAACCGGCAGCGCAGAAGCTCGCCGATGCCCGCCGCGCGCAGGTTGCCGCCGCGAAAACTTCCACATCCGGCACGGTCATTACCGCGAAGGCGCCGGGGAGCGGCAAGCGGACGCCGGTACCGCGTGACGAGGGCAGGCCCGTGCAGATCAACGGGATAGAGAGCGTGCTGGGAAGAGTACAGGCAGCATTGATAGAGCGCAGTCATTCCAGGATGCCGACGGTGCGGATCATGGCGCATAC
>JBAWYO010000091.1:0-6561 GCA_037143495.1 Candidatus Omnitrophota bacterium
CGCGAGGACGTTAAGATCCCTCCCGAACGCGTCGAGCGCGGGTGTCTTCGTCTTCGCGCCCTGTCCCGGCGCCGCCGCCGGCTTGCCTCCGGTCTCATACCCGGGCGTTGCCGACCCCAGCAGCTGCATCACCTCTTCACGCACTTTACCCAGGTCGAGGCCGAGATTGACGAGGACCTGGCTGGCGACGCCTTCACCCTCGCGAATTAAGCCCAGTAGAAGGTGTTCGGTGCCGATATAGTTATGTCCGAGGTTGCGCGCCTCATCCATCGCGAGCTCGATCACTTTCTTCGCTTTCGGCGTAAAGGGTATATCGCCGGAGATGACCGTGGACGGCCCGGACCTGACGAGTTTTTCGACCTCGACACGGATCTTCTCCGAGTCAAGCCCCAGGTTCTCAAGAACCGCCGCGGCGACGCCTTCGCCTTCGCGGATCAGTCCCAGCAGGATATGCTCGGTGCCGATGTAATCATGGTTAAAACGCTTGGCCTCTTCCTTAGCCAGAAGTATTACCTTTCGTGCGCGTTCCGTAAACCGGTTGAACATAGTCTGGTCCCCCTCTAGAGTACTGCGCGGTTACTTCAGTTTTGAACGTATAAAATCGGCGCGCTTCATGTCGCGCTGATCGCTGGTCAGGATCTTATTCTCCATCTTCTGCAAATGCGCCGGCTGGGTCATGATGAATATCTCATTGACCGTCTTAAGATCGACGCCGGGCAGCAGTCCCGTATTGACCCCGAATCTGACGTTCGACATCAGGTTGATCGTCTCGTTACTCGTAATAATGCGCGCGCTCTTCAAAGTTCCGTAGGCACGCGAGACCTTGTCCGCGATCTGGTCCCGTTCCTTGACCGTGAGATACTTACGCGCATGCGCCTCACGGTTAATGATCAGCGTCATTACGTTCTCGAAATTACCGATAATGTCATTCTCGGGGCGCCCGAGCGTGACCTGGTTCGATATCTGGAAAAAATTGCCCAACGCCTCGGTCCCTTCTCCATACAGCCCGCGAACCACGATATTGAGCTTCGCGAGCGCCTGTAGTAACTTGGGGATCTGTTTGGTCATGACCAGCGCGGGCAGGTGGAGCATCAGCGATGCCCGCATTCCCGTGCCGGTATTTGTCGGACAGGCGGTCAGGTATCCCCATCTGCCCGAATAAGAATAATTGATCGTCGCGTTAAGTTCCGTGTCGATCTTATCGGCCAGCTGCCACGCGTCGCGCAGGTTGAACCCCGACTGTATGACCTGTATCCGCAGGTGATCTTCCTCGTTGACCATCACGCTGATGATCTCGCGGGGCTCGATAATGACCGCCTTATATTCGCTTTCATATGCATGCTCGGGACTCATCAGGTGGCGCTCGATCAGGAACTGCCGGTCGAGTTCAGAAACGTCGGCGAGTCGTAAGAAGACCGACTCCTTGAGAATACCTGATTTTGCCGCCGCTTCTTTGGCGAGCACCAGCACCTGCTCGCGCTGCTTCTTGTTCGCCCAGTGCGTAAAAGGGATCTTGTCGACGTTGCGCGCGAAGCGGACCCGCGTCGATATGACGATATCCGCGTTCGGCCCGGTGCCGCGCAGCCATTCACTCGTCCTGTAGAGGATGTCGTCGATCTTCATCACTTCTCCTCGGTCTTTCTCTTGTCCATCTTCTTCTCAAGATCCTTGATCTGGTCACGCAACCGCGCCGCCTCCTCGAACTCCTCGAGTCCGATGGCCTTCTGGAGCTGCGCGCGCAGATCCTGGATATCGTCCCTGACCTTCGCGATCTTCTGCGCTTTCAGCGGCGCCTTGCCGAAATGCTCGTCGGCGCCGTGGATCCGTTTCAAGAGCGGCGTCAGGTTCTTGCGGAAAGCGTCGTAGCACTCGCCGCACCCGAGCCTGCCGACCTTCTTGAAATCCATATAGGTGAAACCGCAGTTCTGGCACTTCATCTTCGAGATATCGTCCGCCGGTTCGAGCTTGACGCCGAAATCGGCGAGCCCGCCGAGAAGCTCGGCCAGGCCGAAGTGCTCCTCCATCTCGTACGCCTTCTCTTTCGCGCACTCCTCACAGAGATGCAGCTTGGTGATCTCGCTGTTAACGATCTCCGTCAGATGGACCGTCGCTTCATGCTTACCGCAAATATCACATATCATGCGCACTCTCCTTTAAATCAATGATAAACCGGCTTGGTCGCTGGTGACCAGCTCGCTTCACGCTAATATCTTACGCCGTCCGCTTTCGTGGCCAGATGAAAATCCCTCGTCAACCGCTGTGTTACCAGTCCCGGTTTGCCGGCGGCAATAGCCCGTCCGTCGATTTTGATGACCGGGATGATCTCAGCGGCGGTGCCGGTCAGGAAACATTCGTCGGCGTTATAGAGGTCATACCGCGTCAGTGTGCACTCGCGCACACCGATCTTCGCCTTGTGGGCGAGATCGATCACGGCATCGCGGGTGATACCCTTAAGCGCCCCCGCGTAGACCGGCGGCGTCATGATCTCCTGTCCTTTAACGATAAAAATATTATCGCCGGTGCATTCCGCGACGAAGCCTTCCTGATTGAGCATGATCGCCTCTTCGACGCCGGCGTTGATCGCCTCGATCTTCGCGAGGATATTATTCAGGTAATTGAGCGATTTGATCTGCGCGTTGATCGCCTCGTTGATATTGCGCCGCGTCGGCACCGTCACGATCGCGAGCCCCTCCCGGCAGAGCTTCTCCGGGTAGAGCGCGATAACATCGGTGATGATGATCAGCGTCGCGTTGCCCCTGCACTTGCGCGGATCGAGCCCCAGATCGCCGATCCCCCGGGACACAATGACCCGCACGTAAGCGTCTTTGAGGGAGTTCGCCTTTAAGGTCTTCACGATCGCCTCGACCATCTGCCGCTTACCGATCGGGATATCGAGCATAATAGCCTGCGCTGAGGCATAGAGACGGTCGATATGCTCCTTGAGCTTGAATACGAGGTTATCATAGACGCGGATACCCTCAAAAACGCCGTCGCCGTACAGAAAACCGTGATCGAAGACCGAGACCTTCGCGTTCTCTTTTTCCATTAAACGCCCGTTAATATAAACCTTCGGCGCGCTTGAACCCTGCTTTGCCTGTTTTTTCTTCTCCATCCGATGTATCCTCCCCTTAGATTGAATAACCGTAATTATTTCAGACGATCTTGCCGTCCCGTATATTCAGGATCCGGTCGGCCCTTTTTGCTATCTGGCCGTCATGGGTAACAACGACGACCGCTGTCTTCTTCCCGCCGCTGAGCCGCACCAGCAGTTCGATGACCGCCTGGCCGGAAGCAGAATCGAGATTGCCGGTCGGTTCATCGCACAATAAGAATGCCGGCTCATTGATCATCGCGCGCGCGAGCGCGACACGCTGCTGTTCCCCGCCGGAGAGTTCGCCGGGGCGATGCGCGGCACGCGCTCCGAGACCGACCATCTCCAGCAGCGCTGTGGAGCGTTCCCGGGGCCGCTGCGCCGCCGGTGAGCGGCGCGCATCCGGCCGCATCATCATCGGCAACGTGACATTTTCGAGCGCGCTGAACTCCGGTAAAAGGTGGTAGGACTGAAAGACGAACCCTACCTTCGCGTTCCTGACACGGGCCCGCTCGCGATCCCCCGACGCGTATATATCATTGCCATCAATGAGCACCGTACCCGCGGTCGGCCGGTCGAGCCCTCCCATGATATGAAGAAGCGTCGACTTTCCCGCGCCCGAAGGCCCGCAGATCGCGACAAACTCGCCTTCGCGTATCGTCAGATCGATATTCTGCAGCACCGCCAGTTCCGCGGCGCCGGTCTTGTAGACTTTATGTACGTTTTTTACTTCTATCACAAGATGGCTCTATTCTATTCGTGGCGCAGCGCCTCGACAGGATCGAGCCTCGCCGCCTTAAACGCCGGATAGACGGTCGCCGCAAGACTGATCATAACCGCGATACCGAAGACTATCATGACGTCAGGAACGCCCAGCCTGACCGGAAGCCGGTCAAAGTAATAGATCTCCTGGAGCCCGAACATCTTAACGAGCGGATACCTGCCGACAAGCCACGCAAGCCAGATGCCGGCGATCCCGCCGATCGACGCTCCGAAGAGGCCGATCAGAAACCCTTCAACGACAAAGATCCTCATGATCGACACGTTAGCCGCGCCGACCGCCTTCAAGATGCCGATATCCCGCGTCTTCTCGATCACCATCATGATCAGCGTGCTGGCGATATTAAAACACGCGACGAGCACGATCAGCGCCAGGATCACGAACATCACGATCTTCTCGAGTTTGAGCGCCGCGAAGAGATTGCTGTTCAAGTCCATCCAGCTGCGGACCCAGTACCGGTACCCCAGCTTGCGCTGAAGTTCGCCCTTGGCCGCTTCCGCCTTGAGCGGGTCCTTGAGCCTGACCGAAACGCCGCTGATCTTTCCGCCGAATCCCAGGATCTTCTGGGCGGTCGGGATGTCGGTGAAGATCAGGTTCGCGTCGTATTCATACATGCCTGAAGTAAAGATACCGCAGACCGAAAGCTCCATCGGCTTCTTGAGGCCCATCGCGAGTATCGCGAATTTTTCGCCCAGTTTAAGATCGAACCGCTTCGCGAGCTCGCTGCCGATCACCGCCGTATCGGCGCCGGAAGCGAGCGCGCCTGCCTTCAGATACTCTTTTATCTCGGTGACCCGCGGCTCGTTCGCCGGATCGATACCTTTCAGGAGCACACCGGTCGAATCTTTTTCTTTCGTGACCATCGCCTGGCCGTTGACGAATTCCGCCGCGGCCGCTACCACCGGTATTCCCGCGAACGCGCTCTTCTGGAGCGGCGCGTCGGCGACGACGACCAGGTGCGCGTTCATCCCGACGATCTTCTTCTGTAATTCGTCGTCAAAACCGCTCATGACCCCGATCACGACGATCAGCGCCGCGACTCCGACGGCGATACCGAGGACCGAGATCAGCGACGTCAGCCCGATAAACCGCTCCTTGCGCTTCGAGAAGAGGTACCGCATGCTGACGAAGAATTCCCACATGGTGTTACGCTTCTTCCGCCCGCAGCTGCGGGAATAAGATCACATCCCTGATCGACGGTGAGTTCGTCAGGACCATCACGAGGCGATCGATCCCGATCCCGAGCCCACCCGCGGGGGGCATCCCGTACTCGAGCGCGCGAACGAAGTCCGTATCTATTTTGGGCGCCGGGCGTTCTTTGCCAGGAACCGGCGCCGGAGCTTCCGCCTGGAGCTGTTCCTCGAAGCGGCGCTTCTGCTCGATAGGATCGTTAAGCTCGGAGTATGCGTTGGCAACTTCCATCCCGGCGATATAGAGCTCGAACCGGTCGGTCAAAAGCGGGTTATCCTGTTTCGTCTTCGCGAGCGGACAGAGTTCCGTAAATATATCGACGACAAATACCGGATGCGACTTCGTCTGGGGCTCGATCAGGTCGCCGATAATATTCAGCAGCTGCGTCCGCGAGAGCGTATCCTTCTCAAGCTTAACATTCTTCTTCTTGAGCTTCTCGACCCAGACCTTCGTATCATCGTCGGGAGAAATATCAAAATTCTCCTTCATGAGATCGGCGAACGATATCCGCTCCCATTTCGTCAGATCGATCGTCATCCCCTGGTACTCGATCACCTCTTTGCCAAGCGCCTCGCGCGCGGCAAAACGGATCAATTCTTCGGTAAGCTTCATCGTCCCCGCGCAATCGGAATACGCGGTATAGACCTCGAGCATCGTGAACTCGGGGTTATGCTTGATCGATATCCCCTCGTTCCTGAAGCTGCGGTTGATCTCGTAGACCCGCTCAAAACCCCCGACCAGGAGCCGCTTCAGGTAAAGTTCCGGCGCGATGCGTAGGTAGAGGTCCATATCGAGCGCTTCGTGATGGGTCTTAAAGGGCTTGCCCGCCGCGCCGCCCGCGATCGCGTGCATCATCGGCGTTTCGACTTCGAGATATCCGCGCTCATTAAGATATTCGCGGATCTTCGTGACGATCTTCGAGCGCTTCTCGAATACCGCGCGCACCTCGTCGTTGACGATCAGGTCGACATACCGCTGGCGGTAGCGCGTCTCCACGTCGGTCAACCCGTGCCACTTCTCCGGAAGCGGGCGCAGCGACTTCGAGAGGACGGTGAAATCGACGGCTTTTATCGTCGGCTCGCCGGTGCGGGTCTTGAAGAGCTCTCCCCTGACACCGATGATATCGCCGATATCGATCTTCTCAAAAAGGCTGAATCGCTCTTTTGTGATGATATCCTCTTTGATATAAACCTGCATCTTCGCGTTCTGGTCTTTGACATCACAGAAGACGCTTTTGCCATGAACACGCAGCGCCATAACCCTGCCGGCGACAGTAACTTCTTTGGACGCGAACGAAGCCTCATCGGCCAGGAATTTCTGCTTTAACTCGTTGATAGCAGATAAGTTAGGAAAGCCTCGACCGTACGGTTCAACTCCGGCCGCCTTGATCGCCTCCAGTTTGTTCAACCGTTGCTGCAATAGATCACTGATCTCTTCGGACATGCTACCCCCTTCGGTATATAGAGAGATATGTACTTGGCTTTATATTGTATTATAT
>JBAWYO010000092.1:0-6555 GCA_037143495.1 Candidatus Omnitrophota bacterium
CTCATGCACAGCATCCCTGATCAGCGTGGCGATCTCCTGGGCTTTCCCTTTGATCTCTCTCCAGAACGCGGCAAGCTCGGGAGTCATCGTCATGATCGCGGTGGAGGGGCGCTCCCCCATCGCCAGCGGACGTAAATGTCTGCGATTCTCACCGGTACATTTACCCCGAGCGCAAGCGAGGGGCACATATACGTCGTCCAACGATCGACACGCTCCCGTCTCCGTCCATACGCAATGGAGGAGCGCGGCAATGATGGTGATGAGTATGGGGTTTTTTATTGTATTGATCATTTAATCGCTGGTTGCCGTTTTTTACTCTTCATCTCCCAGGACAGCTTTGAATCCGGTTACCCTCTATACTTCACGGTCTATTCTTGCGCGATACCCGCTTGTAAGCGTTGCATCTAATGTCATAGTTCCGGTCACTTCTATGATCGATTTCGCAATAGACCGCGCGAATGCGTCAATATCCGTAACGCTCGCGGTACCAGACGGGAGGTGATCGGAGAACGCCATAAGAAAATCAGCCGGCCCCGAGGCTCTGGAGAGATATTCTGTAGTCTCATCGGCTGCATCCGGAGCGGCATCAAGAACTCGTACAAACGGGTGTTGCGGCGCCAGAAACTGGAGGAAAGCATAAGCGCGGTTCGCCAGATCATGCACGCAGGCCACGTGTTCCATGCCGATACCGGTTATCTCTGGCGATGGGTTCAACCCCACAATACCAGCAATGTTGGTAACAAGTGCGCAATCAGGCGAGCGCACGAGCGCACGCTTAAACGCGGCGCTTCGATTTCTGATGATCGCAACCCGACCTTCGAATTTAGGGATACTGTCAAGTTGAACTTGCTCAATAAAGTGTTGAACCGTTATCTGTTCCTTTGTCTTGCTTTGTGAAACCACCCACCCGCGTTCTGCGTACTGCAGCATAAGAGGTGTCAGCTCGCGTATTCTTTTAAGCATTGGCCTAACGGTACTTATACTGCTCGCAAAAAACCTATTAGCGATAAAACCTGGTGAAAATGGACGATCAGCATGCTGATTAACCTCTTCGGCAACTAGCTGATCTATGCACTTTTTACTTACCTCTATAGCATCTTCAGGATCTCTTGCTGCAAATATCTTTACTTTAAAAATCCTATACTCCCAAGGACAGTTTTCAAGAAGCGCGAGAAGCCGTGGGCGCGACACCAACCTGCTTAATAAATACCACGCGCCATCATCTATTGCTCGTGCCGCCTCCGCATCTGGATAACCTTTCGGAGGCTCTAACCGCACTTCTGCCGACTGACTAAATTTGCTCTCTAATATAAATAACTCCCTTAATTCATGGTGAGCGACCGCCAAACGCTCAGCAAGATTTTTTACCATCATCGGCGGCATTGGTGCACCCGTCAAAAGGTACGGCTTCATCTCCACCGTTATATATCCATAATGGATCGCCTGATCAAGAGCACCGCTGTTTGCTACTACCAGAGCACCAACAACCGAAGGAACCATTTTCCCCTTTCCGCTTCTTTGATTCGGGCGTTTGAGAGGCCGTATCTGCTCTGCCCACCGGCCAACGTCGATTGGATCATATTTCCTTGGGTCAGTTCTCCACTCCCTGACAATTTGATCGGCCAACTCATCGGCCCGATCGAGCTTTTTTTGATATCCTTTATTGGCAGACGAAAACCCCGGGTTTACCGCAGGTCCGTTAAAGAGCCCGCATACAGGCGGTTGGAACCCAAATTCCAGAAGTACGGCAGACCAACGCTGATTTTTCGACCCTTTATTCAAGGCTTTGGCGATATCCAAAAACATGCCGTGCGACAATGGAGAACCATCGATCAAGAAAGTTTTGACGTTGTCCAAGGATACCCCCATGCGTTCCGCTAACGCTTCCCAGGTGAGACCCCCGATGGACATCGCAAGGCGAATTCGACCGACCTGCGAGAGCTCCTGGCAGGCCTTTTCCAGATCACCTGTTCCTGTCAAAAGAAAAAGAGGATCAACGCAAAGCACCGTTGATAGGGCAGGAATTCTCGCAGGCAATATCTTCTCCCGTGCATCCTGTATCATTTTTTCGATGTACTGTTCATAGCCGCCCGCCAATATCGATACTTGTCTGCGTGATAGGCCCGGGCCATCAACGAGAGCCAACACGCGATCGACGCACGAAGTTGCAGTCTGCAATTTTTCAAAAACCGCCGGGAACCCCCTAAAATCTTCCATCCCGCCCACACTTCCGATCAAACCGTTATGATGTTGCGCCCAACCCCGCCATGGGATATCCAATGTCGCAACACTGGCTTCTCGGTCAAAGTACGCCAGCGGGCGTAAATTACCATCCAACGGCCGACACTCTTCCGCACCCGCCCATCCAACCTGAAAGAGTAAGGCGATGATCGTAATGTTTATGAGAGTTGCTATTCTCTTTTTCATATGATTTGACATTGCGACGCTTTGAATTTTAGAACCTCTTATTGCAGACCTGCTTCCTTGGGAGACGGACCCAATGCCATCAGACCGCCGCATATGTCGCGCGTTCAAGCGCAGATGCTGCACTCTCAAGAGACGCTGTGGTCAACTCACGATCGATCCACTCCGGCGGTAAGCGCATAACAAAATCGGCATAAGCCGCAAAATCAATAGCGATTTTGCTCAGAAGCCCCTCTTCTACGCCCCCCGACGCTTCAAAGACCTTTTTTGTTACCTCAGGATTAATATACCTTTGATCAAGCTGTACAGCGTATTCTGCTCCATTAGTACGTGCCGTTTTTAAAAGAAATACATTAGGTATCTGAAAAAAAACGGCCGGCCAGCCTTCCGCCTCTTCCGGGGACACAAAATAGTATCTCCACGGTAATGTCATAAGTCCTCCGTTTGATATCCGCAGGATATTTTCCGGTGAAGCGATGTGGGCCACGCATGTATAGCCGTCGGCCGGCAATTCCTGGACTCTGTCCATACAAACCTCGCTCACCAGCAACTGATACTGCGCGGGGCCGGTCTTGCTAAGGGCGAACATATCCGCTGTATGATAGTTTGCGCACGTCTCCCTGTCGCCTTTCGTTAAAACTTCGGCTAAATCTTGCAATGTCTTATATGTTTTTGCAGGTTGGGCCATATAAGGCAATATAGTTACTTCTGCGTCAGCTCCTATCGCATCAAACACCAACATATCAAGGTTCTGCCGGGAATATATCTGTATTTCCCCTCCCTTTTCTTTCTCGTGTATGGCAAGCGGACGTAAACAATCAGCCGCTCCCTCTTGCTGCCACATAAGGAGGGTAATCAAAGCCACAACCGTGAGTTTTATAGTTTTACTATTCATTTACGATAACTCTTTGACTCTCGACTCGCCGACTCTTTGACACCCTTATACTTCACGCGCGTCTTCCAATATGTTTTGGGGACCGCTCTCTCATGGTCACGTACGCATGAGAAAGCCGCCCCCCGTTATTCGATGGCATACCCATTTTCCTTCAGGACGGTATAAACCTCAGCCTCGACGCGCGTGGCGCGCTCCCAGGTCGCGATATTGCGCCCGCGGCGCACGACCTCTTCGAGCGCGCGATACGCGCTGCGCGCCAGATACGCGTCGCCCTGGCGGGCATTGGCAATATATACTTTTGCGAGCTCCCTGATCAGCGACGCTCGATCGGGATGGTCCTGCGGTATGTGGCCGCCGATATTGATAAGAACTCGCACCCCTTCCGCGCGCACCTGTCCATCGGACGAAAGAAGCGCCTCGCGCAGGTCCGGCAGCACGTTCCCACTCTCCGAAGCGCGCGCGATCGCGCGGGTGATCGCGAGTCGTATCTGCTGGAGCCGGTTGCGGGCCTCGGTAAACTCAGCGCCGCCGGCCTTGAATGCCTGATCGCCTATCTTATAACCGCCGATCTGGTAGAGCGCCGGATCGGTAAGCTCCTGAAGCGAGCGCAAAACGCCGAGCCATATCTCGGTATCCTGCCTGAGGTTCAGCTGGCGGAAGATCTTGACGATCGAACGCGGTTGGGCGCTCCTTAAGGCGAACTCTTCGGTAGCGGCGTTAAATCGATAGACGGCGCTACGCCCCGATGTTGTATAGACAGAGACGATGAGCAGGTCCTCTTCCGCGAAGACGACCGGCTCAAGCATCGGGTCCTTCTTCATATCGCAACCGTCGGAGTTCTGCGCAAAGAGCGCTTCGGCGGCTTCGAGGGCCTTCTTCTTCGCGATCGAACGGTAGATCTCGCGCATACCGCTTTCGTTGGTATGTACCTGCTTGTCGAAATAACCTCCCGCCTCGATCCTGAATGTCGCGAGCATGCCACGCGCCCACTCGAGCGCCTGCATCGTATTCTTCGCGGTGACGATCTGCATCTGCGCGCCCGAGGAGGAGTGGCCAAAGAGGAACCTCATCGTAGCCGATGAGATCTTTGAGATAACCGCTGAAAGTGACGACCAGGCGCCCTGAAATCTTGGCTCGAACGTGTCAAGGCCGGCTTTGATCTTGCGCGTCATCCCCACGTAATAATCCCTGCCCCGTTCGGTCAGAGGAAGTTGCCGCGGACAGACGGCTGGCTCGACCCATGATCCCTGATGAATAAGCTGCAATCTATTCATCCGCGATCTCATACCATCAACCCCATCGGCGTTCTCGCCTTCGCCCCGCTCAAGAAAAGCGATCCTTCGGGGATGCAGGTTGATAGAAGCCAGAGCGGCATTCTCTTGAGCAATCAACAGAGCCAGCAAGAGAACCGCTACAGTATATACGAACCGAAAGCGATATACATTCCGCATCACACGCCTCCATCGAGATAAAAATTACTTGGTAAAGTTTTAACTATCACGACAAAAAAAACCGCACAGAGTGATCTTTTCCAGTGCACATCTTCTCTCCTACTATAAGTATATCATACAATTATAAAAAAGCAAATAAATAACTAACTTTCTTTTCACCTAATTCTCTATCTCAGTCACCTCTTTTATCGATCGATATGTCTCCGCCAATATAAATTGTATCTCCGCTTCTGTTACACTCAGGGGAGGCATCAAAACAATAATATTGCCTAACGGTCTTAGAATAATTCCTGCTTTTCGGATATGCCCAATTACCTGAATACCGATCTTATCTTTCCAATCATAGGGCGTCTTACTATCCCGGCTTTTCACGAGCTCAATGCCGACCATCATTCCCCGTTGGCGTATCTCTCCTACATGTTCAAGCTCATCAAATCGCTTAAGGCCTGCGGCCAATTTCCTGACTTTTTTCTCCAGCGCGGCGAAATAACCCTTTTTCCTGAAAAGCCCCAGATTGGCGAGCGCCGCCCGGCAGGCCAGCGGATTTCCGGTGTACGTATGTCCATGAAAGAAGGTCTTCTGCTGAGCGTATTCCCCGCAAAACCCCTGAAAAACCCTCCTGGTGGTGAGTGTCGCCGCAAGCGGCAGATAACCTCCGGTAATACCTTTGGCGAGCGTCATGAGATCAGGGGTCACCTTTTCATGCTCGCAGGCGAACATCTTTCCGGTCCTGCCGAAGCCCACCGCGACCTCATCCGCTATCATGAGGGTATCATAACGCGTACATAGTTCCCGCACCCGTTTCAGGAATCCCGGCGGCGCGACGAGCATTCCGGCCGCTGCCTGCACCAGCGGTTCTACGATCAACGCCGCAATCTCATGATGACGCCCTTGCAGCGTCTTCTCGAGATCATCAGCGCAGGCCATGCCGCACTGCGGATATGAAGAACCCCGGTAACAGCGATAACAATACGGGTATTTTGCGGGTATCGTCTTAAAGAGAAGCGGTCGGTAGATCTTATGGAAGAGGTCCATGCCGCCGACGCTGACCGAACCGATCGTGTCGCCATGATAAGCATTGACGAAGGAGACAAAACGTTTCTTCGCGCGCGCTGCCGGGGACGGCTGCTGCTGCCAGTACTGGAACGCCATCTTAAGCGCTATCTCGACCGCGGTCGACCCGCTGTCCGAATAGAAGACCTTGGTAAGCCCCCGCGGGGCTATGCCGATCAGTTCGCCCGCCAGTTCGGCCGCCGGCCGGTTACCGAGCCCCAACAACGTCGAGTGGGCGACCCTATTCAGCTGCGTCCGGACCGCGTCATCAATGACCCGGTTGCGATGCCCATGCACATTGACCCAGAGACTCGAAACCCCGTCCAGATACCACTTCCCGTCGACATCTTTAAGATAATTGCCCCTGGCTTCCTCGATGACCGGGTTATCCTCTTTCATATAATCACGCATCTGGGCAAAAGGATGCCATATATATTTTTTATCCAGGGCTTTTACTTTTCTACGGTCGTCGTTATAACGTGGCGCATAGAGAATGGCATCGAGATCTACATTCTTCCCGGCGACCCCTGCCCATCCTTTTCCAGCGCGGAGACGACGGCTCAGCGCCGGCACGATCCCGAGAACCGGAACGCGCGAAAGCTCAGCGATCGATGCCGGATTAGTTCGCACACTTTCATCGTTGAGGTCGATGCCGCCCGCGTTATTGATGATAATACCGGCGATATCGACGCCTCTGGCGCGCAACACCTCGACGGTCAATAACGTATGGTT
>JBAWYO010000093.1:0-6540 GCA_037143495.1 Candidatus Omnitrophota bacterium
AGTTTACATTAACAATAAGTATCCTTCTCACGTGGTCGCTCCCGTTACAACTGCTGTAGGCGCCCGGTGATGACGCCGGTGTGTGCGCTCTTTTATCCAGGTGTAGATGCCGGTGGTCTCAAACCAGAATACCAGCAGGTTATCGCACTGATGTGAGATCCGTAGCCGTTTGAGCGCGAAGAGGTCATTATTAGGATACGCCGCGCCCGGATTTGTCGCAACAGCGCCAAGGTACCCGGTATCGATGACCAGTTGCCGGACAGCCGGCGTAAAGGTACCGACCGGATAACAGAAAAAGCTCTTCTCCCTGCCGGAAACCCGGCGCACGTCATCCGCCGACCCGGCGATCTCGTCGCGCGCCCTCTTCAGGTCGCCCCCGCCGAGCCAGTAATGGGTCCGCGTATGGCTGCCGATCACGACGCCGCGGGAAGCCATCTCCCTGATCTGGGGCTCGCTGACATATCCCGGATGACCGATGCTGCCGGTCACGACAAAGATCGTCGCCGGAAAGCCGAGCTCCTTGAGGACCGGATAGGCCTGGGAGTAATTATTTTCATATCCATCGTCAAAGGTAACACAGACCGCCTTAGGCGGTATCGGTTTCCCTGCCCGCATAAGGCCGGCGAGTTCATCAAGCGGGATAACCCGGTAGGCGTGCCGCTTCAAAAACTCCATCTGCCGCCTGAATGATGCGGGGGAAACGACCAACAGCCGATTGGTAGCGTCGCTTTTAGTGTCGATCGAATGATACATCAGGATAGGTACAACATAGATCGCCCGCAGAAAAGCGCCGGCAGCCAGGTAACCGCCGATAAGAATAACTCCCATCGCGAGTAGTAGTTTCTTTCTCATGCACGCACCTCGCGGTAGACTGCTTCGACCTTGGTGGTCATGTCGTCGATCGAAAAACGCTCGTAGACCAGGTCTTTTCCGGCGGCCGCCAGGCGCCCGGCGAGTACGCGATCATTCAGGAGCCGGAGAATTGCCGCCGCGAGCGCCGCGGAATCCCGCGGCGGGGCGAGCAGACCGGTACTGTTGTCCTTGACGATCGAATAGATGCCGCCGGTATCTGAGGCGACCACGGGAACAGCGCAGGAGAGCGCTTCGAGAAGCGCCAACCCCAGTCCTTCGTGTATCGACGGCAGCACAAAAACATCCATGACCGCGAGAGCGCCGCGGGTATCGAGAACCGTCTTCGCGAAAATAACGGACTTTTCCAGCTTGAGATCCTTCACCATGCCTTTTAATTCCTCGCCCTCCGGCCCTTCGCCGATGATCAAAAGCTGCGCCGCCGGGATCTGATCGATGACTTTTCTCATGGCCATTACCAGATACCGGTGGCCCTTTACCGATGATAGCCGGGCAATAATACCGACCACGGGGCCATCCGCCAGCTCCATCTCTTTCCTGATAACCTTTTTTTCATGCGGGAGATAGACACGCCGGGAATTTGCAAGGTCAATACCGTTATTGATCATCTCAATACGTGACTTCCTGATCCTGAAATCATTAACGAGATGCTCGCGTACCGCGTCGCTGATCGCGATCACCTTCGTACCCCAGCACCCGAAGAGCCGCCTGCCAAACCGCGGTTTGAAGAACCCGTGACAGGTCGACAGGTGTGTGGCGCCGGTAGCCCGCGCTAAAAGCTCCCCCATGACCTGGGTCACCCGGGTGTTGGTATGAACAATATCGACGTTCTTTTCCCGGATAAGCCAGAAAAGACGATACGCTGCGGCGAAGATCCTGGGGTCCAGTTCTGATTTTGTATCGATATCGGCATAGCAATGCGTCACGCCCTCTCTTTCGAGACGCTTGACGAGCTCACCGCCGGCTGAGACGACCGTGACAGCGTGTCCGCGGCGCTTAAGCGCCTGCGCGAGCGTCACCACATATATCGAAACGCCCCCCATCCTCAGATGCGTGGTCACCAGCAATATATTCATCGATGCCTTCCTTGCGAGAAACGTTTATTCAACCGTCGCTAATTGAAGACTACCGGCCTGATCCCGACCGGACACTTTCAGCAGGGCGCCGACCGCGTCGGCTACCTCGACGACCGCGATCTTATTCATACAGCGATACTTCAGGATGCAGCGGGCCTTATAGCAGGGCGAACACCGCAGGTCTTTCCTGATAACAACAAAGTTCTCCGTCGTGACCAGATGCCGGCGCGGATCAGTCGGACCGAAAAGCGCCACGAACGGTACCTTCATCGCGCCCGCGACATGGAGCGGCGCGCTGTCGCCGGTGATAAATACTTTGCAATGTTTCATCAGCGCCGCCAGCTGCGTTACATTCGTCCGTCCGCAGGCGATCAACGGCTTGGTCTTCGCGGCTTCGGCAACCTTGCGCGCGGCGTCGATGTCGCTGCGCAGCCCCGTAATGACGACGCGGGCCCGGTACCGGCGGGAGAGCTCCTCGCAGAGCTTCGCGAAGTTCGCCAACGGCCATCGTTTTGAGGCCCACCGGTCGCTTGATCCCATATTGATACCGATCAGCACCTGATTGCGGCCGACCCAATTCGTATCGAGAAAATCGCGTGCCCATTTTTCGTCTTCCGGAGAAGGCCAGAGTTCGAGCCGTTTCTCGGGAGCGACAATACCCATCACGCTCAGGATCCTGAACTGGTGATCGAGCGGCCCGATCGTCTCTTTCGTGTCCCGGATGGACCGGTTGAGAAGAAACCCGAGTTTGCCGTTATTATAACCGAATCTCAGCGGGCTGAAACTTAAGAACGAGAGCAGGTGACTTTTGCGGTTATTCTGAAAATCAACGACAATATCGAAATCATGCCGCCGCAGCGCGTACGCGGTCCGCAGCAACCCGACGAGTCCTTTGTCCTTGCGGTCGAAATCACAGACAATAATATCGTTGATATAGGGACACCCTTTAAGGCTGTTGCGGGCGCGCAACCCCACCAGGACCTTGATGTTCGCCTTAGGGAATTTCTCGCGGATCGCCCTGATCGACGGTATGGACAAGATCACGTCGCCGATCGCGCTTATTTTGATGACGAGTATATTCTGGGCGTTGCGCGCTTCCTCGTAGATCGCGAAGGTGTCCCGGCACATCCGTTCAAGCGTGAACCGGTCTTCGACATCTTTACGCGCGCAGACAGCTATCCGCTGAGCGAGAGCGCGGTCCTTGAGCAGGCGCTGTACCCCGTCCGCGAGCGAAGCCGGATCGCGGGGATAGACCAGCACCCCATTCTTCCCATCCTCGATAATATCAACGACCCCGCCGACCTTTGTCGCGACGACCGGAACACCGCTCGCCTGAGCCTCGATAATGACCCGGCCGAACCCTTCGGGGACGATCGACGAGAGCACGAGCACGTCGAAGCGCCGCAGCAGGGAACTGACGTCATCGGTGTTCCCGAAAAACTCGACGATATTCGCGATACCGAGTTTACGGCAGAGCAGCTTAAGCTCTTCCTTGTACTTTTCCTTACCCTTCGGGGGATCTCCGACGATAACAACTTTCAGGTGGGGTATCGCGCGCGATATCAACGCGACCGCCCGTAAAAAGTATGCGTGCCCTTTGAGCGGCGTCATCCTGCCTACCATGCCGATCGTCACGCCTCCCCGCTTCTCCGTCGAAGGAGGGATGAACTGATATTTTTCAATGTTAACCCCGCGCGGCACAAGACGGATACGGTCGAAGGGAACCCCGAACGCGTCCATCATGTGTCGTGCCATCACATTGCTGGCGACGATCACATACCGTCCCCACCCCATGACGCCGCTGAGAAGATGTTTGCGGTAATATCCGTGGGCGGTCGTAATAAAAACCGCTTTCGTCGAACGGGCCGCGAAAAATGCTACCAACGCCGGGATCCTGCTGCGCGCATGCACAATGTCGATATCTTCTTTGATAATGATCGCCCGCAGCGCTTTGATCGCCGGCAGGATGGTAAAGAGTGATTTTTTGCCGATCGCGAGCTCATAATGCTTGATCCCCGCGTTCTCAAGCTGCCGGACCAGCGTTCCACCGCCGGAGACAATGACCGCCTTATGGTTGTTCTGCGTAAGCCATCGCGCCAGATCGACCGTACCGGTCTCGACGCCGCCGACATTCAATTCAGGAAGTGCCTGCAAAATGTTCATACCAGCCCACCTATCGCGTTATAGATATTCTCATAATCGTTCAGGCGTGTACCCGCCACTTTCCCGCCGAGCGCCGCGTCCAGTTGCGCGCCGATGTCGTCGACCCCGGCCCGCCTGACCAGGCCGGCCGCGGCAAGATCTTCGACGAGCGCGTCATGCCGGGTCTTCTTCCTGCCTTTGCGCTGGAGCGCGAAAACCAGCGTCGGTTTCCCGGCAGTGACCGCTTCGGAGACCATCGACATGGATTCACCTGAAACGATAACGACCCGTGATAGCCCCAGGATCGCCGCGACGGCTCCGTCAGGATTCTTTTCACTGGCGATGATCAGCAACCGGCACCGGGGAAACCCGGCGAGGCCGCGTTTGAGCGCTTCTTCGACCGCCGCCGGCGTGCGCCGCGACGTCGTGATCAGTATCTCCAGATCGTTTCGCACGGCGCGCTCCTGCACCTGCGCGACGATCTTCATGACGACATCAGCGTCCATATGAAAATCAGGGGTTTCTCCGCCGAGAAGGATCCCGACGCGCACCGCCTCCCCCAGGTTTAATTCGGACGAAAAACGGGAAGCCTCCCGCTCGATCACTTCTTTGCTCATCATATTAGGCGACCCGATGGTCACCAGCACATTGCGCAGGCGCGCAGGGTGATCATGACGCGGAACGATCGCAAGCGTAAAAGCGCTCATCCTGACCAGACTCGGCGTCATGATCACGATATTCTTCGCTTTGTTCTCCCGCGCCAGAAAAATATTTGCCGGGGCGGCGGCGGACCCGCAGGAAATGATCACATCCGCGTAGACCCCCATAACATTATCGTAGCTCTCTTTGGTCAGGCATGCCCTGACGCATTTCATGCACCCCTGACAACGCGAGGACGCGGTAGCGCTCCAGAGCGCCAGAAGCACGCGCGCGAAAGGATTCTTATAGACGATCTCGACAACCCTGCATTCGGTATTCTCCGGGGCATACCCTTTTTCTTCCCGGTACCGCGCCATGATCCGGGCGACCGCGAGCGACTGGTTCAGGTGGCCCGCCTTACCGTCGCTGAGGATCAGTATCGAGCGTTTGGGGGTCGACTTCCACCGCTTGTGCACCCAAAGCCATTGTTCGGGATATTTCCGTATATACCCCTCAAGGATACGCGAAAACTCCTCAAGGGGTTTTTTGATCTCCCCGCCTTCATCCGCATTCCTGATCGGCTCCAGGATATCGATCCGGTGAAACGGCCCGCGATCGCGCACCATGAACGTCGGCATCAGCGTCGCGCCCGTCCGCTGCGCGAAGATGAACCCCCCGCTATGCGTCGATGTCGGCCTGCCGAAAAAATCAACGAAGAACCCCTGCTTGCCGGCATCCTGATCGGTCAGGATCCCGATCATTTCGTTGGCCATCAGCGCTTTAATAAGCTGACGGGTCGAAAAACCCTTGCTGATGACTTTGCACCCGGTCAGCTGCCGGTATGAGTTCAGGAGCTGGTTTAATTTTGAGTGTTTTTGTTCCCGCGCAAGGACCGAGAGCGGGAGTTTCAGGAATCCGGCGACCAGCCCCGCAAGCTCCCAATTCCCGAAATGAGCGGTCAGCACCACCGTCCCCTTGCCCCGCGCGCGGGCTTCATCAATGTGCTGCCGGCCGTTTATTTTGATATATTTCCTGATATGGTCCTCGTTCATCGCGGGAAACCGCAGTAATTCTACGAGGACGCACCCCAGATTACGATAGACGCCCCGGGAGATCATGATCAGCTGCGCGGGGGTCTTCTCCCGGCAGAACGCCGCCTTAAGGTTCGCGTAACATATCATCCTTCTTTTTTTGTTAAAAAAGAACATGATATCGCCGAACCTGCGCCCTATCCAGAGGCTCAGGCGCACCGGCAACAAACAGAGTATCCCGCTCAGGGCCCTAGCGAGAATACAACCGAGATAATCCTTCATCCAGGACCTTTCTATTCTTTACGATCGTAAAAGCAACGTCAAGCACGAGGATCGGGACCGCGAGCCGCTCCCGGAGAGCAAGCCGCGCGATCTTCACCGCGTCTTTCTTCGTGACAACGATAGTTTCGATCCCCACCGCGCGGCATTCGCGCTCGATCCGGTAAAGATCGGAACTACGATAGTCATAATGGTCCATGAAAATAAACTCCATATCGACGACCGCTCCGAGACGCTCGAGATTCTGCCTGAAATACCCCGGATTCCCGATCGATGCCATGAGGGCGATACGCTTGCCATGGATACTCCGCAAACCGACGGGTTTCCCGCCCTTGCTCTTAACCGCCCCCGGATGGATCGATAACGCGATCTCATAGAGCTCAAGGGGCCGGTACACGGCCTCAACAACTTCATGTTCTTTTCCCAGGCGCGCTATCACACCATAGGCTTCATCGCACCTGGCCGCGGGCGAATCAACTTTTGTCAGCATGATAATATCGGCT
>JBAWYO010000094.1:0-6509 GCA_037143495.1 Candidatus Omnitrophota bacterium
CTGTTACCGGGCGTATTATGCGATCCGGCGCCTTGCCAACACGAAAGGACAGCCGACGAACGCTGTCTATGGCTTTATCACGATGCTGATGAAGCTGGTCAAGGATCGGAAGCCTGATTATCTGGGTGTCGCGTTCGATCTGAAGGGACCGACGTTCAGGCATCAGCGGTATGACGATTATAAGATCACCCGCAAGCCGATGCCCGATGACCTTGTCAGCCAGATGCCGATCATTAAAGAGGTCGTGCGCGCGTACAATATCCCGCTCTTTGAAATGTCCGGCTATGAGGCGGATGATATCCTGGCGACACTGGCGACCGCGGCTCAGAAGAGCGGGATCGATACGATGATCGTAACCGGCGACAAGGATGCGTTGCAGCTGGTTAACGACCACATCAAGGTTTATAATACCCATAAAGACGGCCTGATATTCGACGAACATAAAGTGGAGGAAGAATTTAAAGTACCCCCCGCGAAGATGATCGATCTGATGGGGCTGATGGGGGACGCGACAGATAATATTCCCGGCGTGACGGGGATCGGCGAGAAGACCGCGATTCAATTACTGGCCCAATTCGGATCCCTGGATACGCTCTTTGAAAATCTTGACCAGGTGACGTCCGATGCGCGAAGAGAACTGCTGAAAAAATATGAGGCACAGGCGAGGATGAGCAGGGAACTCGCCCTGCTTGACCGCGCCGTACCCATCGCGATCGATTTTGATCTCCTGAAGGCGCAGGAGCCCGACATGGCGAAACTCGCCGCTCTTTTCAGGGAGTTGGAATTCAAAGCGCTGCTCGATCAGGTTACCGAGCGCAAAGAACTTGATGCTGACTACACGCTTATTTCGAGCGCGGCCGATTTCGAAAAATTTTATAAGGAACTTCTCCTTCAGGAGATCTTCGCTTTTGATTTTGAGACGACCGGTACCGATGCTCTGGTTGCCGCGCCGGTCGGCGTTTCGTTCTGCTGGGAAGAAGGGCGTGCTGTCTACCTCAATTTTATTGCGGGAGAGCTTGTGGCGGCTGAAGTTCTGGCGAAGCTGAAACCGGTCTTTGAAAACGCCGCGGTCAGGAAAATAGGGCAGAATATCAAGTACGAGATGAAAGTTCTCGCGCATCACGGCATTGCGCTTGCCGGTGTCTCATTTGATACGATGGTGGCGTCATACCTGCTTGATCCCGCGCGCCCTAATCATAACCTTGGCGTGATCGCCCTTGAATATCTCGATCATAAGATGATGGATATTACCGAACTCATCGGCAAGGGCAAGGACCAGATCACGATGGACCGGGTGCCGGTAACAAAGGTCTGCGCGTACTGTTGCGAGGATAGCGATGTCACGTTCAGGCTCAAGAATATCCTTGAAAAGGAACTGCGTGCCAAAGGACTGATCGCGCTCTTCGACGACGTCGAGATCCCCCTGATCGGGGTGCTGGCGCGGATGGAACTCGCCGGTGTTTCGATAGATGTCGAGTACCTGACTGAAATGTCGCGGGTTACCGAGAAGAAGCTTGACACGCTGACGAAAACGATCTATGAGATCGCGGGGACGACGTTCAACATCAATTCGCCGAAGCAGCTGCAGGAGATCCTGTTCGTACGCTTGCAGCTGACGCCGGTCAAGAAGACGAAGACCGGTTTTTCAACCGACGAGGAAGTACTTGAAAAGCTTTCATCGAAGCATCCGTTGCCCCGGACGATCCTTGAATACCGGGAGCTCGCGAAGCTTAAATCGACCTATATGGACACGCTGCCGAAGCTGATCAACCCGGCAACGCAGCGGTTGCACGCGTCCTTCAATCAGACCGTGACATCGACGGGGCGGCTTTCGAGCAGCGAACCGAATCTCCAGAATATCCCGATCAAGACCGAGATCGGACGGCAGATCCGCCGCGCGTTCGTTCCGCGCGACGCGGGATCGTACATTCTCTCGGCCGATTATTCCCAGATCGATCTGCGTGTCCTCGCCCATCTCTCCGGTGATCCCGTATTGATTCAGGCGTTCAAGGACGAACTTGATATCCACCGGTTCACCGCTTCACTTATATTTAACGAGCCGGAAGTGCGGATCAGCGATGAACAGCGATCTCAGGCGAAGACGGTTAATTTCGGTATTATTTACGGTATGAGCGCGTACGGGCTTTCAAAGGATCTCGGGATCCCGGTCGATCAGGCGCAGGTTTTTATCGACGCGTATTTCGCGCGGTATCCGAAAGTGCGCGGGTTTATCGATACCTGTGTGCGGGAGGCCCGCGAGAAGGGGTTTGTGACGACACTCCTCAACCGCCGCCGGTATATCCCCGAGATCAAGAGCGAAAATATCAATCTCAGGAATTTCGCCGAACGGACCGCGATGAATGCCCCGATCCAGGGTTCGGCCGCGGATATTATCAAGATAGCGATGATCGGGGTTGATCGGGAGCTTGCCGCAACCGGGTCGGGCGCGGTCATGATATTGCAGGTACACGATGAATTGGTCCTGGAAGTTCCGGGGCGTGAAATGAAAGCAACGGTAGAACTGGTGCGGCGGCACATGGAGCGGGTGATGGACCTCGCGGTACCGCTGACGGTCAATATATCCGTGGGACGGAATTGGCTTGAGCTCGAGGAGAGCGCATGAGTGTACGAGCGATGAAGCCGCGCCAGCGCCTGAAGTTACGCGTAGCGTTTATTGCGAGTGAGGTTGTCCCGTTCGCCAAGACCGGCGGGCTTGCGGACGTCGCGGGTTCTTTGCCGCCGGCGCTTGCGGGGCTTGGCATCGACGTGCGTACCGTTATGCCGAAGTATCGGCAGGTCATCGCCGAGCACAATACGATACAGATCGGGAAGGACCTCGCAGTCGATTTTATCGAGTACCGGAAGTATTTTGACCGGGAAGCGCTCTACGGTGACCGCTTCGGTGATTATCCTGACAACCTCGAGCGGTTTACCTATTTCTGTAAATCTGTTCTGACTCGTCTTATGACGATCGATTTTAAGCCGGATATTATTCATTGCAATGACTGGCAGAGCGCGTTGATACCGGTATATCTGAAGACCACCTTTAAGGACGACCCGTTCTTCGCGCGGACCAGGTCGATGCTGACGATCCATAACCTTGCGTATCAGGGGCTCTTTGATAAGGGCTTGTTCCCGACGCTGGGGCTCGACGGCCGGTATTTCGGCATTGACGGTCTCGAATTTTACGATAAGATCAATCTTTTGAAGGGTGGAATACTTTTCGCCGATGGCATAACGACCGTCAGCCCCTCCTACGCTCAGGAGATCCAGACGAAAGAATTCGGCTGCGGCCTCGAGGGCGTTCTCAGAACGCGCGCGAACGATCTGGAAGGGGTTATTAACGGCATCGATTATCGTGTCTGGGATCCCGCGACCGATACGCATATCGCCCGTCAATTTACCGTACGCACGCTGAGCGATAAAGGTTTCAATAAAGTCGATCTGCAGCGCACCGCGGCTTTAAAGGTTGACCGGCAGATACCGGTCTTTGGCATTATCTCGCGCCTTGCCGATCAAAAAGGGCTCGATCTCATATCGGCGATCGTCACCGATCTTTTGAAGAAGGATATACAGCTGGTGATCCTGGGGACCGGCGAGGATAAGTATCACCTTCTCTATGAAAAGATGGCGAAACTTAACCCGGGAAAAGTTTCGATCAATCTGCGGTTTGACGCCACGCTCGCGAAAAAGATTTACGCGGGATGTGATTTTTTCCTGATGCCGTCGCGCTATGAGCCCTGCGGGCTCGGGCAAATGATCAGTATGCGGTACGGCACGATACCGATCGTACGCCTGACCGGTGGACTGCGCGATACGGTCTCCGACGCGGGAGACGACGGCAGCCGCGGCAACGGTTTTACGTTCACTGCCTACGAAGCTCCCGCGTTGCGTGACGCCGTTATGCGGGCGCTCGCGGCGTTTAAGAATAAAAAAGTCTGGCGGAAGCTGCAGGTCCGCGCGATGTCGTGCGATTTCTCCTGGGAGCGCTCAGCGCTGCGCTACGCTGAATTATACGCGAAACTTTTGAGGAAGCGATGCTGATCGTGGGAGTAACCGGCGGATTCGGAACCGGTAAATCGACGGTTGCCGCTGATTTTAAGAAGTTCGGCGCTGTCGTTCTTGACGCTGATGTGATCGCCCACCGGACCATGGAAGCCGGCGGCAGCGTCGCCGCAAAGATCATCCGCTCCTTCGGTCCCGCGGTCGTCGGCTCCGATGGATTGATCGACCGGCGCGCGTTGGGAAAGATCGTTTTTAAAGAACGACGAAAGCTGCGCCGGCTCTGTGCAATCGTTCACCCCATGGTTATTCGCGCGATAGAGCGGGAACTCGCCGCGCTCCGGCGGAGAAAACCGCGCAGCATTGTTGTTCTTGACGTTCCGCTGCTCATTGAGGCGGGCATGCTGCCGATGGTCGATCTGCTCGTTGTGGTAACGGCGAAACGGTCAGTTCAGATCGAGCGCTGTCGCGCCAGAACCGGACTGACGCGCGCACAGATAATGGCACGGATACGCGCGCAGATGAGCATGCGGGAGAAGATCAAACACTCTGATTTTTGTATAGATACTAGCGGAAAAAAGACCCAAACCCACAGAAAGGTAAAAACAGTATGGGAACAAATTCAGCAGCTAGCCAGTCTCAGAAAAAGAACCTCGAATTAGCCAAGCTCAAGGAGTTCAAGATCGTCGAGCTCCTTAAAATAGCCAAGGAGCTTTCGATCGAGGGCGCGAGCGCGCTCAAGAAGCAGGATCTGATATTCAAGATCCTGCAGGTGCAGACCGAGCAGAACGGGCTCATCTTCGGTGAAGGGGTTCTTGAAGTCCTCCCGGACGGTTTCGGTTTTTTGCGCAGCCCGAACTACAATTATCTCCCGTGTCCCGACGATATCTATATTTCTCCGTCGCAGATCAGGCGCTTTGATCTGCGCACGGGCGATACGGTCAGCGGCCAGATCCGGCCGCCGAAAGAAGGAGAGCGTTATTTCGCGCTGCTCAAGGTCGAGGCCGTTAACTTCGAGAATCCGGACCACATGAAAGAGAAGGTCATCTTTGACGACCTGACGCCGATCTATCCGAACGAACGGTTTATTCTCGAAACAGATCCGCAGGAACTCTCGACGAGGGTCATGGACCTCTTGACGCCGAACGGCAAGGGGCAGCGCGGCATGATCGTCGCCGCTCCGTACAGCGGTAAGACGGTGCTGCTGCAGAAGGTGACGAACGCGATCACGACGAACTATCCCAATGTCGTGCCGATCGTGCTGCTGATCGATGAACGCCCTGAAGAAGTTACGGATATGCAGCGTTCGATCAAGAAGGGCGAAGTCATCAGTTCGACGTTCGATGAACCGCCCGAACGCCATGTGCAGGTCGCCGAGATCGTCCTTGAAAAAGCGAAAAAGCTCGTCGAACACAAACAGGACGTGATCATCCTTCTTGATTCGATCACACGCCTGGCGCGCGCGTATAACGCGGTGATGCCTCATTCCGGCAAGATCCTCTCCGGCGGTATCGATTCGAACGCGCTCCAAAAACCGAAGCGCTTCTTCGGCGCGGCGCGTAAGGTTGATGAGGGGGGCAGCCTGACGATCATCGCGACCGCGCTTGTCGATACCGGCTCGCGCATGGACGACGTGATATTTGAAGAGTTTAAGGGTACCGGCAACATGGAGATCCAGCTTGACCGCACGCTCTTCCAGAAGCGCATCTATCCGGCGATCGATATTAAGCGGTCGAATACCCGGAAAGAAGAATTGTTAATGGTTCCTGATGAGCTTAAACGGGTCTGGATGATCAGGAAAGCGTTGAACGAGCTTTCGAGCGAAGAAGCGATGCAGCTCCTCATCGAAAAGCTTAAAAAAACGAAATCGAACGCTGAATTCCTGCTCTCGATCAATAACCATAAAGAGTAAGTGATAAGCACGTTACGGTAGGATGTTCCAACAGGAAGAACAAAAAAAGGAGAACTACGATGAAAGACAAGATCCATCCGGAGTATCAGGCGACGACGATCAGCTGTGCCTGCGGCGAAGTGATCCATACCCGTTGTACCAAAGCGAACATCAAGATAGAGATCTGCTCGAAGTGCCACCCGTTCTTCACGGGGAAGCAGAAGCTTATCGACACCGCGGGACGCGTCGAGAAGTTCAAAAAGAGATACGAAAAGAAAGCCTGAGGCAGGCCGCGGACGCATGTTCAAGAAAATCGACATCCAGAAGGCGCGTTGCGACGAGCTGCAGCAACTGATATCCGATCCCGCGATCATCGCGAATTCGGGGCTCTACCAGAAGTACGCGAAGGAGCTTGCCGAACTCTCGCGGCTCGTCAATAAGCACCACGAATTCCTGCGTCTCCAGAAGGAGATCCGGGAGCTCGAGCACGTCGTCACTGAAACCGGCCACGATCTTTCGTTCATTGAGCTTGCGCGGCAGGAGCTGGAGAGCCTTTCGCGCCAGGAGACGCTGCTGCGCGAGGAGATCGAGACGATGATGCTGGGAGCCGATGATC
>JBAWYO010000095.1:0-6499 GCA_037143495.1 Candidatus Omnitrophota bacterium
TCAATATGCCGTTTGCCGGTAACTATCATTTATTTTCCGCTGAAGCTATTGCCAAGATGGGGTATCCCAACGAAAAAAATGTGCCGCTCTCCGATAATCTGTGGCATCATGGTGATTATCCCGTTCTGGATTATTTTTTAAAACATAGCGCGTTCGATTATTACTGGAAGGTCGAATTCGACGTGAGATTTGTCGGGGAGTGGAGCGATTTTTTTGATCGATTCGCTCATGATGATAGTGATTTTCTGGCAACCGAGATCAAGACGCCCCGGACGTGTCCCGACTGGCGCTGGGAGCAACTTGTCTCGCCTGTGCCCTTCAATGAGCGGATCGGCTGTTTTTTTCCCGTAACGCGTTTTTCCCGTAAGGCGCTCGAAGTGCTGGACAGGTCATACCGGGCCGGTATCGATGGTTTCTGTGAAGTCGCTGTCCCTACGACGTTAAAATCCGAAGGGCTTAGCATTAATGATCTGGGCAGATCCTGCTACGACGGATCAACGCTGGGATGGAAACGTTTTCACCGGAGAAAGCGCGGCTATCTTCATCATCCGGTTAAAAAGAACTGGCTGGTGTGGTTCATGACGTGCAGGCTACGGGCGTTTGCCATTGACGTAAGAATGTGGATAGGGCTGAGAACACGTGTTCGGAACGCGGCGAAATGTATCCGGTCCGTTTTTTTTCGAAGATAGGGGCATACTATGAGCGACAGAGAGGGCGATCCTGCTGGCATGAACGACCAGGCAGATACCCCGTTCATCTCAGTGGTAATTCCGACCTTAAATCGAGAGAAAGAATTGTGCGATATCTTATGCTATTTTCTCAATGAGGAAGAGTATCCTTCTTTCGAGATCGTGGTCATTGATCAGAGTGAACATCATACCGGTACCACAACTACGTATCTACAGTCGATAGCTGATCGCATCATCCGCAGAACGGTCAGCTATAAAAATCTGCCCAAAGCGCGTAATGAAGGAGTTGCGTTAGCTCAAGGGAGTATTATTGTTTTTGTCGACGACGACGCGATGCCTCAAAAAGGGTTTCTGCATGCTCATGCCGCCCCGTACGATGATGCCAGTGTCGCCGGTGTCACCGGCCCGGTAGTCGCTCCGCAGGGTAAGCTTGTCAGCAGGGCTGATATCGGAGAGCGGGCGTACGGGCGATTGTTGGCTCGCACCGAAATGACGTTCGACGTCGATTTCACTTTTATCTGCTCGTGGGCGGCAGGCGGCAACATGTCATTCCGGAAAGAAGTGATCGTGGCCCTGGGAGGATTTGATGAGCAGCTTATCGGACCGGCCATCGGGGAGGATGCGGAATTTTCTCATCGGGTAAAGAAAAGCGGGAGATCGATCGTGTATAATCCCGCGGCCCGCATTATCCATAAACAGGCGATAACGGGCGGCACCCGTTCGGGGAAAGAGGGTATATACATCAGGAACTATGCTTTTAACGTAAATTATTTCTTTTGGAAAGTCGATCGTACTTGGTGGCAGCGCTACTACGAGGTCAGTAAGGCGTACCGCAGCAGGGTTGCTAACAAGCGAAACGCGTTAACCGGGAGATGGCTTGTGCTTACGTTCTTCTTTTTATGGGGTGTTCTCAAAAGCGATATGCTGATAAGCGGTCTGGTGCGACAGGCGGGAACAACGCGTGTATCGGGAGGCGCCATTGCCGGAGCATAGAACCGTGATTCTTTTCAGCAGTCATTTTATATCATCGCCTGTCACGCATGAGTTGCTTAAACTAGAGCGATCGTGTGCCGGGAACTACGAGGTTGTTTTTTTATATGACAACACCCGCGGCGATTTCAAGCCTGCCGCAAAGGGGAAGTATCATCTCTTTACGCTTGAGAGTATTGCCGCGGCAGGGTACCCCCTTGACAAAAACGTGTCGCCAGCTGAGAACCTGTGGCACCATTGCGATTATCCCGTCCTGGATTATTATTTAAAAAATAGCGCGTTCGATTATTACTGGAAGGTCGAATTTGACGTGAGATTTGTCGGGGAGTGGAGCGATTTTTTTGACCGATTCGCTCACGATGAGAGCGATTTTCTGGCAACCGAGATCAAAACGTACCACAGTAGCCCGCGCTGGTTCTGGTGGGATCGATTAACGCCCCGGGTACCGCTCGATCGCCAGGTCGGATGCTTTTTCCCGGTAACGCGTTTTTCCCGCAATGCTCTTCAGGTAGTGCATCAGGCGTACCGGTCCGGGGCTGAGGGGCACTGCGAGGTTGTTGTTCCGACGATATTAAAAAATGCGGGGCTGAGCATTAATGATCTGGGCGATAAAAGTTACGATAGGTCGACCTTCGGGTGGGATCGATATTACCGGATTAAAAAAGGTTATCTTCACCACCCGGTTAAAAATAAACGGTTAGGATGGGTCCTGACGAGCGCGCTGCCGGTTTTTGTCGATAATCTCAAAAGGAAAATAATGTTGCGGGCGCGGATTAGAAAGGCGCTGAAGATCGTTTCACGATGGATAAGGAGATGAGCATATGAAAGCATCGGAATGCGTACTGGTCATACCGTCGATCAGGGAGATCAATCCCGACTATCTCCGGTTCGTGCCCGACGAGGTGAAAATATTGGTGGTCGATGATAGCGACGGGACTATCAAGCCCAATAGAAAAAATATGGAAGTTTTTGATTATTCTTTTCAAAGAAAGATCATGGGGCGGGATTATGATCTTATCCCCCACAAGACGGCCGCCTGCCGCAATTTCGCTTTTTATTACATCTGGAAGCATACTGATTATAAGTATGTGCTGTCGCTGGATGATGACTGTAAGACGCGGGAGCATTTTATGCAACAGTACTCCGTGCTGGGGCAGCGCCTTGAGCTGGATACCGTTATCGCTCCCGGATGGTTCAATACGATCGATCTTTTTAAGCTTACGTCTAAGATCTATGCGCGGGGATACCCCTACTTTGAACGACACGAACAAAAAAGCGAGAGCAGAAAAACTACCGGCCGGGTTGCTTTCCATATGGGGATGTGGGATAAAGTCCTGGATACTAACGCGCTCGATAAGCATTTATTCAAAGAGTATAGTCAGATATACCGAAATTGCGTTCTTCGCAAGCGCATCATAAGGATCGGCACGTCCCGTCATCCGGTCAAATTTCCGTTCAGCGCGATGAATTTCGGGTTCATCCGGGAGCTCTTACCTATCGTTTATCAATTTCCGATGCAGGAGTCGTTCACCGACCGGTATTCTCTCTGGCGATATGATGACATATGGGCCGGATACGTTATGCAGTCGTTGATCGCGCTCAAGAAGGATGCGGTCACGATAGGAGCTCCCGTCATCGAGCATGCAAAGTTCGGGAACCTGTGGAAGGAGATGCTCGGGGAACACTTCGGGTATCTTATGTCGCCGTATTTTTATGCTATTGTTGATGACGCGGCGCGGAATATTCCTGTGGCTTCGTATGCTGAAATGTACGCTGATCTGTTCGGTTATATTTTAAAAAACGCGAAAAAAATAAAGACGCGCTACCAGGTTCCTGATCTCTGCTGGAGCTATATCTATACCACATCATCGAAACTGCATCGCTGGGGGAAATTGTTCCTTGATGCGTAAAGAAAGGAACTTTTTTGAGGCGGCGCCATGGCTGAGAAAATTGCGGTAATCATCCTTAACTGGAACGGTAACGGCGACACTCTGGAATGCCTGGAATCGGTCTATCGGATCGCGCATTCTTCCCTGGACGTGATCGTCGCCGACAACGGGTCGACCGATAACTCAGTGGCGTTGATCCGCGAGCGATTTCCTCAGGTTGCCATTCTTGAACACCACGCGAATTTAGGGTATGCCGAAGGCAATAACCGGGCGATCAGTCATGCGATCTCACGCGGAGCTGAATATATCCTGGTTTTAAATAACGATGCGGTCGTTGATCCGGAAATTTTAGTACATTTCCTTAACGCAATGAGAAAGCTTTCCGATGCAGCTTTTCTGGGCGCAAAGATATATTATTACGACGAACCGGATAAGATCTGGTCCATGGGCGGTCGATGGTCACTTCAGGATGGAACAACGTTTTCGATCGGCCAGGGGGAGATCGACGATCATAAGCGATGGGAGCTGATAACAGAAACAGATTTTGTTTTGGGATGCGCTCTTTTTTTTAAGGCTGATCTTATCGCTCAGATCGGGTTGATGGAAAAAAAGTATTTTTTGATGTGGGAAGAAACAGACTGGTGTTTTCAGGCAAAAAAGGTTGCAGGTAAGTGTTATGTCGTTCCTGGCGCTAAAGTCTGGCATAAAGTTGCCGCGTCTTTCATGAGAGCTTCCGGGAATCCGCTGAGGAGATATTTTTTGACAAGAAACCGGATGTTATGGATGGAGCGAAATATAGCTTTTCGGGAAAGATTTCTTGTTTATAAAAGGGTCATTATTCCGGAACTGGTTAATAGCGTGCGCGGATATGTAAGCTGGCGTTCAAGTTCCTCGCATCGGATATATTGTAAAATGTATCTGTGGGCAATGTGTGATTATATATTTCGAAGATTTGGCGACGCCCCGGATGCGATACGAGCGTTGCGCAGCGACGCGGGGAAGACGCCGAAAAAGTAAGAGGGGACACTGATGTGATGCACATAAGCGTTATTATCCCGCTCTATAATAAAGAACGGTATATTGCGCGGGCTATCTGGTCCGTCCTTCGGCAGACGTATCAACTTTTTGAGCTGATTGTCATTAATGATGGGTCTACGGACGGAAGTTTGGAAGTTGTTTCGAACTTTAAAGATGCAAGGATCAGGGTTATCACCCAGGCAAATGCCGGTGTGAGCGCCGCTCGTAATCGTGGGGCAGCGGAATCCAGCTATGACTATATCGCTTTTTTGGACGCCGATGATGAGTGGATGCCGCTTTTTCTTGAGAAAACGGCTGCCGTGGCGCAGGAACATCCGGAGGCGGGGATCATCGCCACGAATTTTATGCATGGAAACTGGGCGCATGTTATCGCCAACGCTGCATATCCGATGGACGGCGCCTTCGTGGATTATTTCGAGAGTTCTCTTTTTTACGGGCGAACGGTCATCTACCCATCAGCTTCGCTTCATAAGAAAGCCGTACTGCTGGCCGCGGGATTATTCCCCGAAGGGATCGTTTTCGGGGAGGATGTGGATACTTTCATGAGAGAGGCATGGCTTGCTCCCGTCTGTTTTATCCATGAGGCGCTGGCAGTGTATTATGACGATGTTTCTGATAGCGCCACCAACGCCCCGCATCTGTTGAAATGGTTCAATTTTTGTTTTTTGCGGACATTTTATGCATGGGAAAAAGAGAAGAAGATCCCCCCGGGGCTGGTTCAAAACAGCAAGCGGTTTATTTTTTTCAGATTCTTTGTCCAAGCTCAAAAGCTCTCGCGCAAGCCGTTGTATGCGGAAATCTTTTTGTTTAAATATTTTGATGTCCGCAGATTTTGCAGCGGTAAGGATTATGCGCGGACCATAGCATTGATAATCGCCTCAGGTTGGTTGCAACCCCTCATAGCCGTTGTGCGACCGCTTGTTGCACCCGTAATCCGTACCTACAGGAGAATCACAACATGAATAAAACATACGCGCTTATTCTGTCAGCCGGCAGCGGGGAACGGGTACGCTACCCCGTGCCGAAGCAGTTTATAAAAATCGCCGGAAAAACTATTCTGGAGCACACGATCGAGATCTTCGAAAGAAGCAGGTTTATCGACAAGGTTATCATCGTGACCCATCCGCAGTATAAAGCGCTTCTGGAACGGATCATCAGGAAGAATAGCTACGGGAAAATATGGAAAATAGTAAATGGCGGCGCTACCCGGCGGGAGAGCTCATGGGCCGGCCTGAAAGAGATCGACGATAACGACGCTTATGTCTTGATCCATGACGCGGTTCGGCCGCTGCTCTCTGACGCGGTGATAAAAAGATGCGTCGACGCGCTGAAAAAACATCAAGCGGTCGATGTAGCTATACCATCAGCTGATACGATAATCATGAGAACCGACAGCATGTATATTTCCGGCATTCCGAAACGTCGTTATATGATGCGCGGGCAAACTCCGCAGGCTTTTAAGGTCGGGCTTATAAAAAAAGCACACGTGCGGGCGCAGCAGGGGAAAGCATGCGACGTTACCGATGATTGCGCGCTGGTTCTTAAATATAAGCTGGCACCTGTGTACGTCGTTTTGGGCGAAGAGGACAATATCAAAATTACCTATATGAAAGACGCTTTTTTGGCGGATAAGCTCTTTCAGATAAAGAGCGGTGAGCTCTCGGGAGCCGCGCCGCTGAGAGGTCTTAAAGATAAGGTGCTGGTTGTCTTTGGCGCGCGTCGGGGGATCGGCGCGGCGATCGCTGAGTTGGCGCGCTCGCGCGGGGCGCGCGTTTACGGGTTTTCAAAGCACGACGGGACGGATGTCTCCCGTATCGGCGATGTTGCCCGCGCGTTAAAAAGTGTTTATATTCACCGCCGCCGGATTGATTATATCGTCACTACCGCCGGTAT
>JBAWYO010000096.1:0-6493 GCA_037143495.1 Candidatus Omnitrophota bacterium
CTGCAGATCATGACGCTGCACCACCTCGCCCGCCGGATCCTTAACGGTGATCGACACACAGAGACCAAATGGCACGCCCGAGGGCAGTACCTCGGATGCCTTAAGCGAGGTACCGGCCGGAATAAAACGCTGCACTTCCCGCACCGGCCTGATGTCCACTTCCGGCGCCGTCCGTTCCGCGCTCGCGCGGGGACGTAAAGCGGTCATCTGGCTACCGGCCGCAGCTCGGTCTCCCGCGAACATCACGATCAGTAATGCCGCTATGAGGTTTTTTGTTGTATGTATCATTCCTGTTTTCTAGCTTAAAATCTTCTCCTCAAAGACAAGAATCTCCGGTGTCTGCTGTTTTTGATATATCTCCAATCGGACTTCCCCACGCCCGAACAAAGAGATTTTGCCCCGCGACAGCTAAGGGTTGCTCACCGGCAGAACCCCGAACTTCATGCCATGCCACACGATCAGCTATCGTCGCACTGCTCATTTCGCTTGCAACGTCATACCCGAACATGACTCTGGAAAGAATGCCTCTTCGCTGGCAACTTGTGTAGAATCGAACCTCCTCGGGTGTTGCTGGGTAAAGCGACACGATAGAATTCCCCGGGCCTGCCTCCACAACAGCCCATTTCATTATTTCTGTCCCGTAGCCCTGGTGCGTGTCAAATATATCAACAGATAAAGCTAAAATCCCACCGTCTTCTTTCCGAACAGCCTGAACCACTCCGACACACGTTTTTTCCCGCTGCTGACCATGTTCGATAAAATAATTTCCTTCGCCGAAAGCTTTACAGAGCACAAAATTACTAAAACTCCCTAAAGGCATATGATAGGTAAATTTAAACGTGTCACTTCCTAATCGTAAATGCCGAACAACCGTCTCGCGATCAATATGTCTCAAGAGCATTTTAGAAAACGATATCGGGTGCGCATGAGAATCCCAAAAAATGTAAAGTTTGCCGAATATCTCGGTGAGCACGGCACGTCGAACCGCTGAAAGATGATCTTCGGCGGCATATCTGGCAATAACCCTCGCAAATATATCCATGAAAGACTGATCCGCACGACAGAGCATGTAAATATCGTGGGTTATATCATGATTTCTGAAACATGGTCCCCAAAAAAAATGATCTTCTGCCAGGCTGACAAGAAGCGCTGCGGCTCTCCGCCGCCCTTCTTCGTCAAGCTTCAGAATGTATTCGACCATAGGGTTCGGGGTTGCCGCATCCCATGCGCGCCGGTTGCGATGCGCTGGATCAATGCGTCGCACTTCGCATTCAATATTGTAAGCGGTTTCCGACAAGCCAACGCGCTCCATAGTGGCCACCGGCCGCAGGACGGCGCTCTCAGCCGCGCTTGACGCCGGCACGGAGACAGGTCCAGGTTCACGGCGGGAACCGTCCCCGCTCTGATCTTTTGCGACCGTTTCCGCGAGCGCGTGAAAGACTCTGACCCATTGACCGAGCGTCTGCTCCGCGCGGGGCGCATGCCCGGCACCGGCATTTCTCAAGGCATTTCGTATAATAGTTGTCACCCTGGTCCTCCCGCATGTCTTAACGGCATCTCCGAGAATTCGCCTGAATTCCTCCAGGTTCCGCAAGGGAACTTTACCCGCCTTCCCCACGTCATCGATAAGACCATCAACAAATACCCGTTCACGGAGAAAGAGCTTGCCCCCCTGACGGATCATAACAGCGTCGGGAATATAGGCGACATAGAGAGGGAGAAATCCCGGCGCGAGGAACGTTTGATCGTCGGCCTGATGCGCCAAGAGCGTAAATGTTGTATTCCCCTCACTTACGACCGCCTCTCCTCCAAGCGCGAGAATCATCCCCTGGATATTCCGATATCCCGCGTATTCCATCATAACCGCATTTTTCGCGAGACTCATTCTCTTGGTATGCGCTGCTTGTTCTATAACCACGCCAAGATCAGTTGACAACTCTTCTGTTTTTGACTCTCCAAGATATAGTCCGTCGGGAAGTTGGGATACGCCGGTAGTATTCTCGGCATATTTGAGGCGGTCAACTTCTAAAACAAAATCGATCTCTCCCCCCTTAAACCCTTCTACGTTGAGCGCAATTATCCGGGAGAAAGAGACGCCGCGCTCTACCGCATAGGCCTCAACGAACTCTCCCATAAATTCGCGATTATACTGATAGCGGGCATTCCGATACCAGACGCACTTGGCGAGCGCCGGCTCAGTGCCCCTGACCTTTCTCGCCAAAAAGAACGCCGCCGCTGTATAGACATTCGCCAGTACCGGATCGTCGGCGATCAGGTCGAATGCCCGCCGGGCTTCCGGATCGCCGATCGTCTCGGCGAGTTCTTCGCGGGTATACTTCCTCAAGGGGGTAGCTCCCTGCCGGTCAGCATATGCCGCCGGCCGCAAGACAGACCTCTCCGGAACACCTGGCCTACTAACCGTTCCGGGTCCTGCGGGCGACACGCTATCTCTGAAGAGAAGCCTGTTGATCTTCCGCGCGACGGACATAGTGATATGAGCCGCGATATCCGATCGGGTATTTTCAATTCCCTCGGGAGTTAAAGCCTTTTCTACACTCTGAAGATCCCGCCTTATTACATCAGCATCTGCGCGCTGCGGATTCCTTTCCAGGGCTTGCCTGCAGCTAGTTATAATACTCGGCATTTTAGCAATGTGTTGCAGAGTATGCTTCAGCGTTTCGCCTTCTTCCTCCAGCATTAAAACCGCCGACATTCCATATCCCGGCGTAAACTCCTTTTTAGCGGACTGCTCATTCCATCGCAGCGCCTCCTGCACAATAGACTTCGCGTTCAGGTCCAGCCGCGCACATCGATAGACGAACTCGCCCGGAATGCTGCAGACAAGATCTCCCGATCTGCCGGTAACTGTAACGGACACGGAAGCGCCGGGGACGCCTTCCCGCAAGATCACACGCACTCCTTGCCGGCAAGCGAGGCGCAGCTTTGCCATGTCAACCGCATCATTCTCACCGATCGCGGAACGAGTAAACACATCTCCGTCGGTGCCAATGCGCCGGCAATAAACGTTACGGGTCCCTATCCTCTCTACGACCCTCACCGCGCCGCTCTCGACATTCACAATAACATCGCCCTCCTGTGGCGTCGTCAAGAGCAGTATCTCTTCAGGCCTGTTCCTGTCGCGCTCCCCCGCCGCTAACGGGCGCAGCGCCGCACCGGCGCACCACGCCGTTCCCTGCCCGGCAAAGAGCGTGACCAGAAAGATCGCTATGAGTTTCTTTATTATTTTTCTCATAATCATTTACTAATCTTTTAAGAATAAGGACAAAAAATCCTCCCCATGGAGGGGATTATACGCTATAGGTTATAAACAGCCGCTAGTATAAGTATACCATAGAGTAATTTTAATACAGAAAAAATAACTAAATTTTTTAACTACTAACTCTATGATTTATTCTCTTGTCTTCGAAAAAGACGCGGCGTATAATGAGTGTCAGGAAGGAGGAATACCTATGAAACGTACTTCGTTAGTTCTTGTCGGACTCTTTTTTCTGCTCGGCTGTGTCTGTGTATGGTCGGCAAACGCTTCTCAGCGGGCCAGATGTTCGTCGCACTCGCGCGTTATCCTCGGGCCGGCGTTCTATCTCGCGACGCGGTATCATCTCCCGTCGACAGTCACCTCGCTGCGCGCCGCCGCGCGAAACATGCACTACGCGTCATCCGCAACGCAATCGCTCTAGAACCCCCTCTAACAACAGAAAACCCTCCCGCGAAAGATCGCGGGAGGGTTTAGTTCTTCCCTGCTCGATAATAAAAGTTCTCTGCCTACTTTTCCAGAAACACATCCATCTGCGCCGCGGACTGTAGTCCATCGGCAACTTCCGGGATGATCCCTTTTTTGATATAGATCGGGCGCATCTCTTTGCGTATCGCGGGCAAATAATACGCGAAGAAGAGCGCGCCTACAACACAGGAGATCCCGCCGATAAGTAACGTATGCGGAGCGCCGATCCGGTGTGCGAGCATACCCGCAAGCAATGAACCGAACGGCGTCATCCCCATGAATGCCATGATATAGAGGCTCATGATCCTGCCGCGCTTATCCTCGTCGACGAGCGACTGCAGGACCGTGTTCGCGGCGGCCATCTGGACCATGATAGAAAATCCGGCAACCGCGATGATCACCATCGAAAGCTGGATTGAACGGGAAAACGAAAATGCCGCCGCCGCGAGACCGAACGCACCGGCGGTCAGCGCGATGACCCGGGCCAAACCCCGGACCGTTCGCCGGCTGGCAAGGTAGAGCGCTCCGGTCAATGCCCCGACGCCCGACATTGACATAAGGAACCCGAGCGCGCGCGGGCCGTGATGGAATACATCCTTAATAAAGACCGGCATCAGGACCTGATAGGGGACACCCATCATGCTGACGAGCGCCAGCAGTAGCAGGATCGAGCGTATCGGCAAAGACTTGAAAGCATAACTGAACCCTTCGCGGATATCTTCGAGCACTTTTTTCCCCGTCGGGATATGCTCCTTCGGCGCGATCTTCATGAACGAGAGCGCTATCAGGACCGCCACATAACTGGCGGCATTGACCGCGAAACAGACCCCCTCCCCCAGCCAAGCGATCAAAATACCCGCGAGTGAGGGGCCGAGTAATCGCGCTCCATTGACCATCGATGAATTGAGCGCGATCGCGTTGCCGAGATCCTCCTTGCGCTCGATCATCTCGACGGTAAAGGCCTGGCGGATCGGCATGTCAAAAGAATTTATGATGCCGAGAAAAATACTTAGGGCGACGATCTCCCAGAGGCGTATCGTATGGGTCATGACCAGTATCGCCAGGATCAGCGCCTGCAGCAGCGCGAGCGACTGCGTGAGGATCAGGATGCGGTAGCGGTCGTAACGGTCGGCGACGACGCCGGCCAGCGGCGCCAGCAAAAAGGTCGGGAGCTGCCCGGCGAACCCGACTACGCCCAGCGCCAGCGCCGATCCGGTGATGCGGTAGACAAGCCAGCCGAGCGCGACCTGCTGCATCCAGGTCCCGATCAGCGAGATGGATTGGCCGGTAAAGAAAATGCGGTAATTGCGATGGCGCAGGGCGCGGAAGATCGCGGTAAAATCCGGCCTCTTATTCATATCTGAGCGCTTCAATGGGATCAAGCTGGGAAGCCTTGCGTGCGGGCCAAAGCCCGAAGATAATACCGACGACCAGCGAGAATGTCGTCGCGAGAAATATCGGGAAGAGCGCGATCTCGACCGACCATCCGCTTAAGACGGTGATCAGCACCGACACGCCTACACCCAATATAACCCCGGTGACGCCGCCGATAAACGACATGAGTATCGCCTCGATGAGAAATTGGACCATGATGTCCTTATTCGAGGCGCCGATCGCTTTACGCAGACCGATCTCGCGGGTTCGCTCCGTCACCGAAACGAGCATGATGTTCATGATCCCGATCCCGCCGACCAAGAGCGAGATCGCCGCGATCGAGCCCAGGAGAAGCCCCATCGTCTTGGTACTCGACTCCATCGCCGTTTTAATATCAGCCATATTACGCACTTGAAATGAGTCGTCGGCCTCTTTCGCCGGAATATGATGCTGTTTCACAAGAAATTTTGTTATCGCCTCCTGCGCAGGGTCTATCAGCGCCGGCGTTGCGGCCTCGGCATAGATCTGGTCGATATATTGCTTTCCCAGGATCCGGTACATCGCGGTCGTGATCGGGACCAGCGCGGTGTCATCCTGGTCCCGAAAGCCGGTCGCTCCTTTTTGCGGCAGGATGCCGATGACCTTAAAATTGATCAGGTTGATACGTATCGTCTCACCGACCGGGTTCTCCTCACCGAAAAGCTGCTGGACCACGGTCGTTCCCAGCAGTACGACTTTGTTGCGCATTTTCACTTCTTCGTCGGTAAAAAACCTTCCGATCGTCGGTACCGCGGAACGCAATGGCGCGTAATCGACGCCGACGCCCTCGATCTGGGTGTTCCAGTTCTTGCCGCCATAGACGATCTGCGCCCTGCCTGACACCGACGGACTGACGTATTTGACCATATCGGTCATCTTAGCGACTCCCGCAAGATCCTGGAAGGTGAATCTGGTCGTCGACCCCGATGCCATCATGATACCTCCCACTTTGGGAGACCCGGGCCTGATCAATAGAAGGTTAGAGCCGAGCGAAGCAAGCTGCTTCTCGATCGAAGTCTGTGCCCCGCGCCCTAACGCGATCATCGCGATGACCGCGGCGACACCGATCAGGATGCCGAGGATCGAGAGGAAGGCGCGCAATTTGTGCGAGAGCATCGCGAAAATGGCCTGGCGCATGTATTCAAGGAATTCAACCCCACGAACCGTGCCGTCCCGAGCTTTCTTTACAGCGGCATCCACGAGATTTTCAGGAATTTCACTGGCGTTGCCGGCCGCTTCTTTCGAAGCGCCCGTATCGGAGATGATCTCGCCGTCGCGCATATTGATCACTCTTTTGGCGTGCGCGGCGACCTCATTCTCATGGGTAACGACAACGAT
>JBAWYO010000097.1:0-6444 GCA_037143495.1 Candidatus Omnitrophota bacterium
GATGATGTTCTATATACGAGCGGACAATCGAAGCGGTTCCTTCGGGACGCAATGAAAGCAGGCGCTCTCCCCGGTCCTTGAATGTATACATCTGTTTCTGGACGATATCGGTCTCTTCGCCGATCGTACGCTGAAAGAGCGCGGCCTCTTCAAGGACGGGTGTTCTAAGCTCACCATACCCGAATTGGCGCAGGACCTCCCGCGCCTTATTTTCAACGGTCCGCCATGCACCCGCTTCGGAGGGCAGGATATCAGGCATTCCGCGTAAACCGGTTATGGCTGCGTTCATGTGACCTGCCTATATATAATCATAAGGTAATAGTATAGCATACGTTGCTGATAAGTCAACCCGATTGAGCGCTGTTAGTGGACCATCTTTTTCATGATAAGGCCCGGCTTAAAGACGACGACCTTACGCTCGGGGACAGGAACTTTCTGGCCGGTTTTTGGATTGCGCGCCATTCTCCCCTTGCGGGTTTTAACTTTAAAAACGCCGAAATTCCTCAGCTCGATCGTTTGACCTTTTGCGAGACTTTCGATCACGTGATCAAGTGTCGATTGGAGCACTTTCTTTATCTCGACCTGGGTCAGCGAGCTTAACTCAGGACGTTCGGCAATGTCAATCACAATGTCCTTTTTTGTCATCAGTTCTCTCCTTGCAGATCAGCAGGCAAGCGCTACCGCTCCCTTACCGACCAGGTTTTCAACGTCATTGACCAATTCGGGCGTCGGGTTGATATAGAGCTCTTTTCCGATCAGTAGCCGGACTTTCTCATTATCTTTTTTTATGAATGATATGTAGACCGGGATCGAGCCCTGGTAATTTCCGAGGATCTTCTTGAGCGATTCAAACGTCTCCCGTTGGGATGATGAGTTTGAGAGTTCGACCGTCATCGACCTGCTGAGCTTATAGAGCGCCTGGTCGAGATCAAAGACCTCATTGGCGATGATCTTCGGTTGGTCTTCGCGCAGCGAAAGTTTCCCTTTGAGATAGACAAACGCCCCTTTTTTTATAAATTCGGGCGATTTTTGATAACAGCTGGGAAAAAAGAGTACTTCGACCGTGCCTTCGAGGTCTTCAATAGAGCCGATCGCCATTTTTTCGCCCGTTTTTTTAGTGACCGTGAATTTGAGTTTATTAATGATGCCGCCGATCGAGATCTCGTCGGAGTCTTTCCGGGATGCGAGGGTGCCGGTCGAGCAGTTTGAAAGCTTCTTGAGCAGTTGGGCGTAATTAACGAGCGGATGTTTGGTCACATAGAATCCGAGCATCTCTTTTTCGGCGGCAAGAAGTTCATTCTCAGGACCTTCAGGAATGCTCGGGATATCGACAAAGAGCGATGCCTTGAACGGGTCCGTGTCACCGACATCGTCAAAGAAGGAGTATTGACCGCCCTGGCGGTCTTTGCTGAAGTTAGACGCGGCGTTAAGCAGTTTATCGACAACTCCCAGGAGCTGGGCGCGATTATAGCCGTAGCGGTCGAAGGCGCCGCATTTGATCAGTGATTCAATAACTTTCTTATTCGCGACACGGGTGTCGATATGTTTAAAGAAATCAAAGAGGGATTTGAAACCCTGGGTGCGTTTACGCGCTTCAATGATCGAATCGATCGCGGTTTGCCCTACATTTTTTACCGCTGAGAGTCCGAAACGGATCGACCCCTTCCGGGACGCGTCGTTAATAAGCGTAAATTTTGAAAAACTCTCATCGACGTCCGGCGGGAGGATCTCGATCGTCATCCGTCGCGCCTCGTCAATATACTCGACGATCTTGTCCATGTTATCTTTTTCGCTGGTCAGCAGCGCGGTCATGAATTCTACCGGATAATGAGCTTTAAGGAACGCGGTCTGGAAGGAGATCATTGCGTACGCGGTCGAGTGTGATTTATTAAAGCCGTAGCCGGAAAAATACTCGATGAGGCCGAAGATCTTTTCGGCGATCTTCCGGTCGACCTCGTTCTTCGCGGCGCCCTCGATAAACCGCTCGCGTGCTTTCGCCATGACTTCAGGCGTTTTTTTTGACATCGCGCGGCGCAGGTTATCGGCTTCAGAAAGGCTGAAGCCGCCGAGGTCGCTCGCGATGCGCATGACCTGTTCCTGATAGAGGATAATGCCGTAGGTCTCTTTGAGGATCGGTTCGAGGCGGGGGTGGTCGTATTTGATCTTCACGCGCTTATGCTTGCGGGAGCAGAAATCGTCGGTCATGCCGCTGCCGATAGGACCGGGACGGAAGAGCGCCAGGATAGCGATAATATCCTCAAAACTGCTCGGTTTAAGTTTTTTCAGCAGGTCACGCATCCCTGAACTTTCTAACTGAAAAACGCCCATGGTCTCCGCGGCGCAGAGAAGCTGGAAAGTTTTCGCGTCGTCGAGGGGCAGGCGCGTGATGTCGAGCTCGATCCCCTTTGCCTTTTTGATGATCTTAAGAGCTTCATCGATGACCGTCAGGGTCCGTAACCCGAGGAAGTCCATTTTAAGGAGGCCGACTTTTTCGAGCGAGGACATCGGCAGTCCCGTCGTTATCTGTTCATCGCTGGTGCGGAAGAGCGGGATATATTCCATCAGGGGCCGGTCGCTGATGACGACGCCCGCCGCGTGGGTCGAAGCGTGTCGTGTCAGCCCCTCAAGGACTTTTGAGGTATTAATGAGCTGGCGGATCCTCGGATCGGTCTTGTAGAGCGCTTCAAGCTCGGGCTCCTGCTGCAGGGCCAGTTCAAGGGTCATATTGAGATCGTTAGGTATCATCTTGGCGATCTTGTCGGCTTCAGCGTAAGGAAAGCTCATAACGCGAGCCGTGTCCCGGATCACCGCTTTCGCGAGCATCGTTCCGAACGTGATGATTTGTGAAACATTCTCCTTGGAATATTTCTGGACAACATAATCAATAACCTTCCCCCTGCGTTCGTAGCAGAAATCAATATCGATATCGGGCAGGGAGACGCGTTCAGGATTAAGAAAACGTTCAAAGAGGAGATCGTAGCGCAACGGATCAATGTCGGTAATGCCGAGGCAATAACTCACGATCGAACCGGCGGCGCTTCCCCTGCCGGGGCCGACCGGTATCGAATTCGACTTCGCGTATTGGACAAAATCCCAGGCGATCAGGAAATAGCTCGTGTAGCCCGCCGTATTAATAACGCCGAGCTCGTATTCGAGCCGTTTAGTCGCGCGTTCTTCGTCGCCGGCATATTTTTTCCGGAGCCCCTCATCGCAGAGTTCCCGCAGATAATTTTCCCGTGTTTTGCCCTGCGGCGGCTCAAAGTTGGGCAGGTGGTGTTTAGTGAGGTCGATCGTAAGGTTGCAGGCATCCGCGATCCGCAGCGTGTTCTCGATGGCTTCCGGACAGGCGGCGAACGCCTCCGTCATCTGCTGGGGCGTTTTAAAATAAAACTCCTCGGTCTGCATCTTGAAGCGGCTGGTGTCATCAAGGGTCGTCTGCGTCTGGATGCAGAGCAATGCCTCGTGAGCTTTAGCGTCCTCTTTACGCAGATAGTGAAGGTCGCCGGTCGCGACGAGGGGTATCCCTAGTTCTTTTGAGAGGCCGATAAGGCAGGCATTGACGCGCGACTGTTCAGGGATACCGTTTTCCATGATCTCAAAATAGTAATCGCCATCGGCAAACATACTCTTAAAATCCAGGGCGGCAGCGCGGACCTGGTCGAGATTACCGTTCTGTATCAATTGCGGTATCTCGCCTTTCAGGCAAGCTGAACAGCAGATGAGTCCTTCGGCGTATTTTCTGAGGATCTCTTTATCGATGCGGGGGCGGTAATAGAAGCCTTCAATATAGCCGTAACTGACGAGTTTTATGAGGTTGTGATAGCCGATCTCGTTCTTGGCAAGGAGGATCAGATGATATGCCGTATCCTGCATCCCATGAGCGGACTTATCAAAGCGCGAGCCCGGCGCGATATATACCTCGCTACCGATGATCGGTTTAATGCCGCATTCGCGCGCTTTCTGGTAGAACTCGATCGAGCCGAACATGTTGCCGTGGTCGGTGATCGCCAGCGCGTGAAGATTATTAGCGACAGCGACTTTCAGCAGGTCATCGATCAGGCAGGCGCCGTCAAGAAGGCTGTATTGAGTGTGGACGTGCAGATGAACAAAGTTGGACGGCATCTATGTGTGACCATATATCCGCGCGGGGATGTTTCTACCCGCGCGGGATAGGAGTGCGTTTACAACCAGTTACTTGCCCATGCCGACGCGTTGCGCGACCTGGAAGACCTTACCTTCGCTCTGTATCGCCGGCGCGATGATGATCTCGGTCTTATGGAATTCCTTGATGTTCTTTGATCCGGTGTTGCCCATCGAGGTAGCGATAGCGCCCATCAGGTTCTGTGATCCGTCATCCAGGCGCGCGGGACCGAAGAGGATCTCCTCGAGCGAGCCGGTCGTGCCGACAAAGATACGCGTGCCGCGCGGCAGGTTCGCGTGCGGCGTGGCCATGCCCCAGTGATGGCCGCCACCCGGCGCTTCTTTGGTGCGGGCGAATGCCGAGCCGATCATAACCGCGTCGGCGCCGCAGGCGAACGCTTTGCAGACTTCGCCGCCCTTCGACATGCCGCCGTCAGTGATGATGGGGATGTATTTTTTGGTCTTCTTGAAGTACGTATCGCGGGCCGCGGCGCAGTCGCAGGTCGCGGTGACCTGGGGAACACCGATGCCGAGAACGCCGCGCGTGGTACAGGCGGCGCCGGGACCGACGCCGACGAGGAGGCCGGCGCAGCCGGTCCCCATCAGGTCGAGCGCAACATCATAGGTCACGCAGTTGCCCACGATGACGGGTATCTTCATTTTCTTGATGAATTTTTCGATGTCGAGGGTCTTGTATTCGGTCGCGAGATGCTTGACGGTCGAGACGGTCGATTGAACGATGAAGATATCGCAGCCCGCTTCCTGCGCCAGAGCGCCGAAGCGTTCAGCGCGCTGCGGTATCGCGCTGACAATACAGTCTACACCGGCATTTTTAATTTGCTCGATACGTTTCGAGATCAAGCGTTCTTTGATCGGTTCATGGTAGATCGTTTGGACGAGTTCCGTCGCCTCGGCGGGCGTGGCCCGCGATATTTGGGTCAGGACTTCATTGGGATCATCATATCTGGTCTGGATGCCTTCGAGATTGAGGACCGCGAGGCCGCCCATTTTGCCCATGGCGATCGCGAATTTTACGTCAACGACGCCGTCCATCGCGGCGGCCAGGATCGGCACTTTATATGTTTTCTTCGCTATTTTCCAGGTAAGATCGACTTCATTGGGGTTTACCGTAACGCGGCCCGGGACCAGGGCTATTTCGTCAAAGCCGTAGCACCTTCTCGCTTTCCTGTCTTTACCTATAAACTCGCCCATGCGTATATCTCCTTTGTCATTCCATTATAGTGGTACGGCTTATTTTGTCAACAGAAAATCCTCGCTAAAATAAACGGGGCGGCCATTTATGACCGCCCCGTTCGTGCGTTACTTTTTTTCTGATTCTTTCTTCGGTGTCATAGACGATATCGCGCTATTTCCGACGATATTAATAGCCGCCCATGCCGCCCATACCACCCATGCCGCCCATATCTCCGCCATGAGGCATGCCGGGCATCGCGTCCTTCTTCTCGGGAAGGTCGGTGATGAGGCATTCCGTCGTTAAGAGCAGCGACGCGATCGACGCGGCATTCTGCAGCGCTGACCGGGTGACCTTGGTCGGATCGATGATACCGGCCTCGATCATATCGGTATAACAGTCCTTGTTGGCGTCGTAACCGATATTGAACTTCTCTTCTTTAACCTTGTTAACGACGACCGAGCCTTCCATGCCGGCGTTTTCAACGATCTGCCGGATCGGTGCTTCGAGCGCGCGCTTGACGATATCGACGCCGATAGCTTCATCGCCTTTGAGTTTCAGGTCGGAAAGCTTCTCGATGCAGCGCAGCAGGACAACGCCGCCGCCGGGGACAATGCCTTCTTCGACAGCCGCGCGCGTAGCGTGCAACGCGTCTTCGACGCGGGCTTTCTTCTCTTTCATCTCGGTTTCGGTCGCGGCGCCGACATTGATAACAGCGACACCACCGGCGAGTTTCGCGAGCCGTTCCTGGAGCTTCTCTTTATCGTAATCGGAATCACTCTTCTCGATCTCTTTCTTGATCTGAGCGATCCGGCCGTTCAAGTCCGCGGTCTTCCCCGCGCCTTCAACGATCGTGGTGTTCTCTTTATCGATCGTCACTCTCTTGGCGCGGCCGAGGTCCTCGAGCTTCACGCCTTCGAGCTTCAGGCCACGGTCTTCAGTGATCGACATACCGCCGGTCAGGACCGCGATATCGTCGAGCATCGCCTTGCGGCGATCGCCATACCCGGGTGCTTTCACCGCGGCGCAGGCGAGCGTTCCGCGCAGCCGGTTAACGACGAGCGTCGCGAGCGCTTCGCCTTCGATCTCTTCGGCGATGATCAGGATCGGCT
>JBAWYO010000098.1:0-6394 GCA_037143495.1 Candidatus Omnitrophota bacterium
CCTTTTCGAGAGCATCCTGATTAGTCAGAAGCTTCAGATTCTTAAGAAGCTTTGATCCGGAGACCGCGACGCTGGAATCGATCTCCCGCCATTGCCTGATCGCGGGGTCAACTACAAAAAAATAAAGGATCCCCGCCGCGATAAGCGCCGCCGCCACCCCGAATACCGCCCGCTCCCGGTCAGAAAATTTTTTCGCCTGGATCCTCATCGCGCACCCCGCTTCGCCGTACTCTTGCGGGGCCTGGCTTCTTTACCGGCACCCGGCGCGGAAACGCGGCTCTGGAGCGCGCACCCTAACTCAAAATCAACGATCTCCTGAGCGTTAACGGTCCTCTTTTGGGCGAACCTGATCTCGCAGCTCTCGAAATAACTAGACTTCCCCATATCGGCGGAAAATTTAAAAACACTGCTCAGGTCCGGGGACGTCCCCCGCAGCGTCAGCGACTTCTCCAGCTCAAAATCAAAGATCAGGATGGAGATGCCCTGCGGAATGATCCCGTAAACCTCCCGGATAATGTCGATCGAGGATCCGCGGGTATCGAGATGACGCTTAATAATGTCAAGATTGGCGGCTATCTGCTTCAGGTGGCGGACCTTCGGTTCGCTCTCCGAGAGCCGGGTATTCACATGGTTCAGTTGCCGTCCACCCTCAAGGGTGACTTTCAGGAAGATCGCCAGCAGGACACCGACGATCGCGACGCACAGGATCGATGCCCTGGTCAGGAGAGCGCGCATTCTTTTCTGCTGGCGGCGCTTCCGGTCATCATGCGAGAGAAAATCCATGCTGATATCTTTCGCATCATGGATAATCCCCAGAACGCCGGAGAATGAAACGTCCCGCAGGAGATCAAGATAATCCGCGAGCGTGTTCTGGTAATCATCAGAAAGAACTTTAAGCGTATGCGAGAATTCAACATTCCCCACGCCATAGATGGTCTCGAGGATCGGCTTGAGGCGCTGACCGCGCTCCTCGATACCGGTCAGCGTGACCAGGGAGACCTTGCCGTAACCATCCTTCTCGAAGGTATCGAGCGTCTTTTGTATTTCATCGGCAATTTCGCCGGGAGAATCCTTACAAGGAAAACTGCGGCTGAAGAGCAGCGTGCGCGAGCGGACAATGATCAGTTCCGCATAGCTGGTATCGATATCGACGACCGCCCGAAGGCCGCCCTTCGCTCCGGCGCGATCGCCCGCGAGGGCTGCGCCGATGTACCACCCGAGAAGCGTTTCGGAACGCAGGAGGATGCGTTCGACGTCAAGCCGGCACGTCGCCGCGATGCCGACATAACGGTCGATAATATCCCGATGGACCATTGCCAGGAAAATATCGGAATACCCGTCGTCTCTTTTTTCGATCACCTTATGGTCCCAGATCAGGTCATCGGGGGCGTACGGAAGCTGCTTGACGGCCTGCAGATCGACCATCTTGGCGATCTCATCATCATCGACCGAAGGGATCCTGATGTTCCTGACGGTCATCTGGTAACGCGGAAGAGCGATAATGACGCTCTCCCCCCGTTTGATCCTCGCCTGGCGTATCAGATCAGCAACCGCGCCGGCGATTTCGGCATCAGAAAAACCTTCTATAGAAGCCTTCGCAAGGTTCGCCAGTGTGATCCTTCCGCCGCGACGAACCATCGTCAGAAGCTTGACCCGGTCGTTGGTAAACTCTAAAATGATCATCCGCATTCCTTCATATTACTCTTCATGCCAGCGCAGGATCCTGAGCGGCGCCGCACCCGCCGAACCATCCCGCGCGACAACACAGGTCAGCGTCTTGCGCACCACGCCGCGCTTTCTCGCGAGGACACCGGTCGACGATATCCTGAAATACGCCGAGCTGCAGACAAGCTCTGCCTTTTGTTGCGCGATATCGGCCAGCACGCTGGCGACAAACGTGCCGTCATCGCTCAGCGCGACTTTCAACTGCTCGCTTAAGCCCTCCGCGGTAAATACATTATTATCGCCCACCGTCTCGATATTGCCATCGGGACCCGCCCGATACTTTACGATCCTGTCGGCATACGCACCGAACCCGATCACCTCGAGCGCTTTTTGCCCCGCGGTATTGACATTAAGACGCAGGGAAGCGGGATCACCGTCGACGGTTATATTTCGCTCGATGCCGTTCTCCTCATCGGAGAACATGGCGCGCGTAAAATCTTTGACGAGCAAAAGCTCATGGATATCATCGAGAAGGGCGTTCTTGCACCATACATCGGCTGACATGGAAAAACGGATCGACTCCATATCTTTATCCCCGCGCCAGGCGCGAATATTATTGGCAATATCTTCGGTAATGCCCGGCGAGAGCCGCCGCAAGATTTCGCCGGATGCCGTATTGATGTTGATCTTGCTCAGCAGATCCTCGACCCCATAGCGTATCCGCTGCCCCTCATCCATATATGATACCACAAAATAGCCGTCACCGATCTCTTTTTTAAAGATGCTCTCAGGTGTCACTCCGGGGTCGAGCGCGAAGCCGCATTCCCACAAGGTATCGGGTTTTTTCTGGGTTGCGGCGGAGGCCCCCTTCTTCTCGAGTTCATGCATCGCCAGCATAATCCCGGCCTTGGCGATCTCCCTGGCCTTCAGCGAATCGATCTGATACGCGACCAGCCGCGTCTGGACCGCCGTCCGAAAACCGATCCCGACCGCCAGCAACGAGAGTATCGCGAGTATCCAGAGCGTAACCAGCAGGATCGCTCCTTCGTTATTTTTTGCCATCACTACCGGCCCCCCGCGCCTTCGCCTTCCCCCCCAGGGGCATAAAAACCGTCTTGGAAAAGATCTCGCTCGCGGCACCGCTGCCGACCCCGCGAAGCGTAAGAGCGATCCGCACGCCGCGCGGCATCCCCGGCGGTTTATCCTGCGCGTCAAGGCCCCAGGCATCAGCCCAGCTGATCTCTTCGCCGTCCTCGCTCTCGTCAACAGCGTAACTGAAGGTGGCTCCTTCAAGGCCGGTCAAAAGCGTATCTTCATGCGCGCGCTCTTTCTTAAAACCATCTTTCTGGTAGATACATATCCTTTTCAGCGACCCCGCGCCACCCGCCCCCCGGTCAAAGACATACCTCACCCGGGCTATCTGGCTCCCGATAAGCGTCATAAACGAAACATTCTCCTTATCGCCGGTAAACCGCAGTTCCTCGCCGACATCGATACCGGTCGCGGACGGAGTGCCGGTCGAATAGGTGATCGAGTTACGCAGCTCCTTCGCTATTTTATCCAAGGCGAGCCTGACACTGTCAGTGGAACGAAAAGTCTTTTCCTGGCGCCGCCAGACGCCGATACCGCCGGCAAGCGTCGAATAGAGACAGAGCGCTATAACAGAAAAGATCGCGGCGGCGATCAGCAATTCAGCGATCGTGAAAGCGCTGCTCGAAAAGCGGGGCGTATTCCCTTCTTTTTTCATCAGGTTCCTTTGCGTCTCAGATAGGTCACGACATGTACCGTCCGCTGCTGGTTCTTCCGCTCGTACGCGACGCTCATATCCATCCGCTCGAGTTTTACCTCGGATTTATCCTCGACGAGGGAGGCGACGACCTTCCAGCGGAAATAGGGTTCGGCGCAGGCGGAGCCGGTATCGCCGTCTTCAATACCGTTATTAAAACCTTTCATATCAGCTTCGGCAACGGTATCTTCCAATAAAAAACAGGCTCTCGTGAGAGCCTGTGCAATATCCGCGTTCCTGAGCGCTGTCGTAAATGAACGCATGACGAGCAAAACGCCGGTGCCGATAATGAGGACGCAAAGGACGACCTCAAGCATCAAAAAACCTTCCTGGCGCCGGATGAATGAGAGCCTCATCTGTTCGTTCCCCTGCCCCCCTCTTCCTCGGTCACGCTCACGCTCCCCAGAATGCCGCTGGTCGCGACCGCCATGGCCCGACCGTCGCCGGTCGTCAGGCGCACCAGCATCTGATCCGTATGTCCATCGGGATAGATCAAAAATTCACGCGCCGTCCCGGTTATAGTAATAGCGCCGGGCACATGCATCAACTCGCCGAACCTCCCCACCATCCGGGAGTACCCGGTCCCCGGCATTCCCTGGCCGGGCGCTCCGAGTATGCGATACGTATGCGCCTCAAAATCGAACGAAACCTTGTAGACGCGCCCTTCAATAACCGCTGCCTGCTGCGCCAGGGTGATGAGGCGCCCTATATTTGAAGCGCTCTCTTTAAGTTCAAGTCCTGCGAACGTCTGTGTAAAAAGCGGTGTCGAAAACGCCACCAGCACCAGGATGATCGACGTGACGATCAAAAGTTCGATCAGCGTGAAAGCGGCGCGACCGCTTGCGACCACGCTACATCCCTTTATCCGCGCTGTCAGCCGACGAGCCTTCTTCATCAGAAAAATTAGTGACATCGTCTCCGCCGCCTTCAGAGCGGTCTTTTCCGTTCGACCAGAGATCATACGTATCTTTGTTATGATCGCCGGGACATTTGTAATTGTACGGCTGCCCCCACGGATCCTTCGGCATTTTCTTCAAGTACGGGCCATGCCAGTTCATCACGTCGGGCGGTTTCTTCAGCAACGACTCTATGTCCCGCGGATAGGCGCCATTATCGAGTTCATACATGTCCAGCGCGACGGCTATATTAGATTCGATATCGGCCTTGGCCGCGATGACGCGGGCCTGTTCGGAGCGCCCGGCGAGCTTGGGCATGACCATCGCGATCAGGACGCCGATGATAATGACGACCAGCATCAATTCGATCAGGGTAAAACCACGCTTCTGCGGACCCCTTCTCATCTCTCTCAACCTCCTTTAACCTTCGCGGTTATTTTCAAGAACTATTTTGCGATCAGGCTGATCTGGAAAACCGGCAACAATATTGAAATAACGATAAATCCGACCATAAGCCCCATCCCGAGGATCATGAGCGGCTCGATCAGGCTCGAAAGTATCTTGATCATTTTGTCGGTCTCGCGTTCATATGAGTCGGCGATCTTTAAAAGATTCCGTTCTAACTGCCCTGACTCTTCACCGACAGCTATCATATTCGTCACAAAAAGCGGAAAATACGTACCGCCGGCCAGCGCCTTGGCCAGGGAACTGCCGTCCCTGACCTTAACGAACGCCGCCCTGACATCGCGCTTACCGTGTTCGTTGGAGACGATCTCTTTGACGATCTCCAGCGATTCAAGGATCGTCACGCCGTTATTAAGAAGCGTTCCCATCGTACGCGCAAAACGCGCGATATCCACTTTCCTCAAAAAAAGCCCCAGGACCGGGACCTTGTTCTTGATCGTGTCGAACGCCGCCTTTCCTTCACGGCTCTTGCCTATCTGTTTAAGCGAGAAAAAAAGAAAGATCGCACCGCCGACCGCCAGATACCAGTAATTGCGGATAAAAGCGCTGACGCTGAGCAAAAAAACCGTGATCAGGGGAAGGTCCTGCCCGAGATCTTCGAAGATGCCGACAACCTTCGGCATAACAAACGTCAGGAGGACAATACCGGTCGCAAACCCGACGATTGCCATAAGGACCGGATACGCGAGGGCCGCCTGCACCTTTGTCCTGAACTCTTCCTGCGACTCGAGAAAATCGGCAAGCCTGTTGAGGACGGCTTCAAGAGTTCCGCTGATCTCTCCCGAATGCACCAGGCTTACATAGAGCGGGGAAAAAACCTCACCATGACGGTTAAGGGCAACCGTGAACGTCGCGCCTCCGCGTATATCATCGCGAATATCGTTGATGATATGCGCGAGCCGCTTATTCCCCGTCTGCTGCGAGAGGATGTCCAGCGCATGCACGATCGTCAGGCCCGCCTCGAGAAGATCGGCAAGCTGCCGCGTCATGACCGCCAGATCAGCTGTCTTTACCCGGCGCGCGGCACCCTTAAACGAAATGCCCGCGAAGCCGTGATCCTGGCTGCCTTCTTTCGTGATGGAGATAGGAAACAATTCGAGCGCGCCGATCTTCAGAAGGGCCTGTGCCTCAGACTCAGCCTCAATAACCCCTTCAATAACCTGCGCAGGACCTTTTTTCGCCCGGTAATTATATCGCGCCATGGAACGTCTCTCGCGTTACGCCGTCTCTTTCGCGACGCGCAGAACCTCTGCCGGCGTCGTAATGCCCTTCTGGATCTTCAGCCAGCCATCCTGGGCAAGCGTCCTCATGCCGTTGGCGACCGCCTTTTTCTTGATCTTGTCACTCGACGCCCGCTGTAAAATAAGATCACGTATCGACTCATTGACGACGAGGAACTCATAGATCGCGGTCCGCCCTTTGTAGCCGGTAAATTTACAAAAATCGCACCCCTTACCCTCAAAAATAACCGGCGTTGCCGGAAGATCCTGCGCAACATTAAGTTCGCGGAGAACCTCTTTCGTGACCGGAACCTCTGTCTTGCATTGCGGGCATATCAGACGGACAAGGCGCTGCGCGATAA
>JBAWYO010000099.1:0-6335 GCA_037143495.1 Candidatus Omnitrophota bacterium
CGGCTGTTCTGTCCGGCAGATCAGGATCTCCGGCTGAATACCGATCTCACGCAGCTTGCCGACGCTATGCTGTGTCGGCTTCGTCTTGATCTCGCCGGCGACTTTAATATAAGGAACAAGCGTGACATGGACGTTGATCGCGTTGCGATGCCCCCGTTCATAGCAGAATTGCCTGACCGCTTCAAGAAAGGGAAGGCTCTCGATATCGCCGACGGTACCGCCGATCTCGACAATGACAACATCAAGATCCTTGCCCGCGGCGACCCGGCGAAACCCTTCCTTGATCTCATCGGTAATATGCGGAACGACCTGCACAGTCCCGCCGAGGTAATCACCGCGGCGCTCTTTTGAGATAACCGAATAATAGATCTGCCCGGTCGTAATATTATTGACCCTGCCGATACGCGCGTGCGTAAACCGCTCGTAATGCCCGAGATCGAGGTCGGTCTCTGAGCCATCCTCGGTGACATAGACTTCGCCGTGCTGGAACGGGTTCATCGTGCCGGGATCAACGTTAATATACGGGTCACACTTCAAGAGGGATACTTTAAGCCCGCGGGATTCCAGGAGCTTACCGATCGACGCCGAGGTTATACCTTTGCCGAGACTGGAAACAACGCCGCCGGTAACGAATATGTATTTAGTCTTTTTTTCCATGATTTTCCAAAAAAAATAGTGAGGGTCAGACCTGTACGCCTGACCCCTCTGTCAGATTTCGATAATAACAGATGCGCCGCGCTTTGTCAAGCGTCAGCGGGAGCGCGCTTACAAAAGAACAGGTAAAATAAAGAAATGACCGCGATCGCCGCGCCCAGCAGGAGCAGCGCCTCCTGCATACCGGCGCGCGGCCCGAAGAGATGTATATCTTCGGCAACCTCGGCTAGCATGATCGCCACGAACGCCCCCAGCAGCGACGGAAGCTCCCGCCGTATCCAGCCGGGCCGGAATAAGAGCCGTTCGCGAAGGTCCCTGCTGAAACATGCCCCCGGACCAGGAAAATATCCGGGCACCTTGAGCGAATATTCTTTATACGCGTCCCCGAAAGCTCCCGCAAGATACTTCTCTTCGGCGCTGATCTGCGGCACATAGATCATCAGGAAGACCGCGAGAAAAAGAAACAGGACCCACCAGGCGAAGAGAACGGCTATCGTTCCCGTCCCGATCAGGAGCGTACCGAAATACATGGGATTACGTACGAGCGCATACGGTCCGTCGGTAACCAGCCGTTTGCCGTTATCGGAGTTAAGCGCCTTGTGTCCCCGCGCGGATATTCGCAGCAGGAATCCGGCCAGGACCAGGAATATACCGATACCGTCAAAAAAACGGTCAGCGCTAAGATTCGCCCACCGAGGAAAGAGATGCTTAAAGAAGAGGACCGATGCCACCGCGGATAAAAAAAGGAGGGATCCCTGGATGCCGATGCGCCGTTTCATCGCGCCGGCCCTCCCGGGAGACCATATGCCCTGTATCTATAAAAACACAAAGACGATGAACGGAGAAACGTGTCCAAGACCATCCCTTATGAACATACAGCGTTGATCATGATATAAACAAGAAGTAACGCACCACAGTCAACATACAATAAAAGAATACGTACGTCAAGGTAAATTCAGTACCTGAGCGGCCGGCAATTTAACCCTTGATTTCCCGCAGAGTATTGACGTAGAATAGCGGTAATCGCTGTACTGTAGAAAGGGGTTGTCTATGAGATCACGAATGGTCAAAGAGAAATGCCGCAAGCCCGTACCGTACGGGTTCAAAATATCGAAGGACGTCATTGCGGTCAAAGATTCCGATACGATCAAAAGAGCCGCCCGTGTGCTCACCGGCAAGAATATCGGGGCCGTCATCGTCAAAAGTGACGGGGTTATGACGGGTATACTCTCAGAACGCGATATCGTCCAGCGCGTCGTCGATAAAGGCCTCGATCCCGCCGCAATTCTGGTTAAAGAGATCATGACCAGGAACGTAATCACGGTCGATATCGCCGAAGGCCTCAACAAGATCCACGATGAACTTAAGAGGATACACTTCAGGCACCTCCCGGTCGTCAAGAAAGGGCGCGTGATCGGCATCGTATCGAACCGCGACCTTATGTACCTGCGCAAACTGAAATTACGCTCTTAAAAAAGTGAAAAAGATACTCTTCCTCGCTCTCGCGCTCATCATCGCCGCCCTCTTCATCGGCCTGAGCCTCGAGAAACGATACTACAACACCGTCACCCGCGAGGAACTCATCGGCGTCGTCCGCTGCGTCCCGGCTCCCCGTCAGTCTCGCTCCTTCACTCTCTTTTATATTCCGGTCAACGGCGCGACGCGGTCTGATTTTAAGATGCTCGCTGTCACGGGTGATGAATGGCTCTTTGAAGGCGAGATCATCAAATGGAAAAAGGGCCTTACGTTCCTGGGGATCACTACAGCGCAGCGTTCGATAAGGATCGGGGATCTGAACGGTAACACGTATTCACTCGAGGAAAAGAAGGAAGGATTCTGGTTTCAGTTGGGAAGATACCTGCCGCTCGTCGACACGAGTTTCCGCTCTCTCGTCAAAGGGCCCTGCCAACCAAAAGAAAAATTCGGCATCTACGCGACGAATACGGGCTATCTCATACGGAAAATAAGAAATTAAAAACCAACAACAAAATACTGAAAATCATTCCACTCTCTAAAACGCCTCGCCTTTTTTCCCTCGGCACGCCTTAACACAAATACCGCAGATAAATTGGTCGACGTAGCGCTGTTTCTGGAAGTACTTCAGCTTTTCAAAGCATCCCTGATGGTCAAAATCGGCCGGGGATTCTTTGATCGCGCCCGCGGGACACGGAGCGATGCAAGCGCGACACTCCCCGCAGCCGAAGGCGCTCGCGGTATCGACCGAGAGTGGCATGTCGGTGAGGATCGTTCCCAGGCGAATATAGGCTCCTTGCTTCCGGTTCACGATAATATTGCTGCGCCCGATCCACCCTATCCCCGCCTTCTGCGCGATATGTTTGTGCGAGAGATGCCCCGTCTGTTTCTCCCAATCAACGATCTGCGAAGCGGGTATCGGCAACGCTGAAAAACCTTCCTTCTGGATAAGCGCGGTCAACCGCATCGCGATCGAATCGATGAGCGCGTTCGCCTGCTTATAATGATGGAAGTAGAGGCGCGTCGGGTGGTCGACGATATCGGCGAGAATCTTCGGCGAGAGGCCGACCGCGAACGCTACCGCGTAATCGAGCCCTTCAAGGATCTCCGGCGCGAGCGCAAAACCCTTCTTCTCTTCACGCACGTCGCAGACACCGAACGCGACGGCGCCGAATTCAAGAGCATGATCTTTTAAGAGCGTGTAATTAGCTATAGTATCCATAGTAACAATCTCCTGATGACGACGGCAGCCGGGGCCCATCCTCGGCTTACGCTACATATCCACCGTTCCTTATGAAAGAAGCATTGACCCTGCCGCTCTCGTGTATGCGCGTATCCTCAGGGTAAGCCTGCGGGTGGACCCCGTCTGCCTTTCTCTAAGTAGATTTTTATCTATCATATCATACACGCGGTTGTTTATCGCGATCAAGATGCATCATCAATATCGAGATCGCCACCGGCGTGATCCCCGAGATACGGGAGGCCTGGCCAAGCGACGAGGGACGTATTTTCGATAACTTCTCCCGAACCTCGTTCGAGAGGCCGTGAACGCCGTTATAATCATAATCACCCGGAACCCGGATATGCTCGAGCTTCTTGAAGCGCTGGACATCCCGCAGCTGCCGCTCAATGAAGCCTTCATACTTTATCTCGGTCTCAACCTGCTCGATCACCTCACGAATGAGGCGTTCGTCGCCATTATGAGCGGATGCCGGAACGCCGCCGAAGGCGCCGACGCAGTGGAGATATGTCGACTCCGGCCGCCGGAGCACCTTGTCGATCCGTTCCTTCTTGAGCCGGCCGATCTCATCCGTAACCAGGCGCTCTTTCTCGCGAACACGCTCATATTCCTTCGACGATACCAGCCCCAGCTGATATCCGAAACGCGCGAGCCTGATATCGGCATTATCCTCACGCAGTATCAGGCGGTATTCGGCGCGCGAGGTGAACATCCGGTACGGTTCATGGGTCCCCTTGGTAACCAGATCGTCTATCAGGATGCCGATATAGGCTTGCGATCGGTCCAACGTAAACGGTTCTTTCCCGCTGACCCTGAGCGCCGCGTTAATGCCGGCGATAAGCCCCTGGGCCGCCGCTTCCTCATACCCGGTCGTGCCGTTGATCTGCCCGGCGAGAAAGAGGCCGGCGACACGCTTGGTTTCAAGGGTCGCGGTAAGCTGTGTGGGATCGACAAAATCGTATTCGATACCATATCCGGGCTTGATGATCTTCGCGTTCTGAAGGCCCGGGATCGTACGCAGTATCTCATACTGGACATCAAGCGGCAGGCTCGTCGATGTGCCGTTCGGATAATAACGCTCTCCCGACGCCGTCTCCGGCTCCAGAAAAACATGATGCGAATCCCGGTGGCCGAACCGCATTACTTTATCCTCGATCGACGGACAATAGCGCACGCCGGTCGCGGTTATAACACCGGTATAGAGCGGCGAGCGATCGATATTTCTGCGAATGACTTCGTGCGTCTCGGGTGTTGTATGGGTAATATGGCAGGAGACCTGTTTTCGTCCGATGTGGCCCGTCGAAAACGAGAAAGGCCGGGGGACTATATCGCCCGGCTGCTCAACAAGTCCCGTAAAATCGATGGTAGCCCGGTCGAGGCGCGGCGTCGTGCCGGTCTTGAGCCTTTCCAGGGCAAAACCCAGTTCGCGCAAGCTGCCGGAAAGATCGGAAGCCTTCTCGCCGATCCTGCCCCCCGAGAGATGCTCAAGTCCGATATGGATCACGCCGTCGAGAAACGTACCCGGGGTCAGAACGACCGCGCGGGCATCAAAATGTGCGCCATCGACACACTTGACTCCGCTGACAGCGCCGCCTTGAACTTCCAGCTTGGTCACGCTGCCCTCGTAAACCTCAAGCCCCGGCTGCCCCTCGACGACCGCCTGCATACGTTGCTGGTATTCGTCCATGTCGATCTGCGCGCGCGAAGAGTGCACCGCGGCACCCTTGCTCATATTGAGCATGCGGTATTGTATCGCGGTCGCGTCGGCGCACCTGGCCATCTGCCCGCCAAGCGCATCGATCTCTTTAACGAGCTGCCCTTTGCCGACCCCGCCGATCGCGGGGTTGCACGACATCAGCCCGATCGTCGCGCGGCTCATCGTAACCAAAAGAACGCTACACCCCCTGCGGGCGGCGGCAAGCGCCGCTTCGCAACCGGCATGGCCTGCACCTATGACAATAACATCGTAGTTTTTCATAAGGTTTCTTTATCGGTAAGAAGGGGTGTGGCAGGTCGCTCTAGAACGGCAGGCCGATCGTTACGTAGGCGTTCGCGGCGCTTTCTTCGTTGCGCCGGTCAACGGCAAATCCGCAATCGGCGCGGGCAACGAACCACGGGGTAAGATAGCGCAGGCCGAACCCCGCACCCTCCCTAAGGTCGAGATGGCTGACCTCTTCAACCTTGCTGAAGGTCCTGCCGCTGTCAAAAAAAAGCGCTCCCTGCAATTTTTTATAGAGCGGGAACCGCGCTTCCAGACTTCCCAAGAGCAGGATATTACCGCCCAGCGGCGTCCCCTGCGCGCTGCTAAGCCCCGCCGTCCCCCACTTGAATCCGCGTACCGTGCTTGAAGAACCGACAAAGTATCTTTCAAAAAAAGGCACACCATCGGAGGTACCGAACCCCTGCACCCACCCCGCTTTAAAATGGGCTGCCAACGTTATTTTTCCCACCGGCGTACGGTACAGAGCGGCATTTGCTTCATAGCGTGAAAAATTATAATCGGCGCCGAGAGCCTTGAACGCGGATTCAGCGGTAAGGTCAACCTGAGAACCTGTTGTCGGGTAAAGCTCGCAGTTGAGCGTCGACCGGCTCAGGTTAATAGAAGCCGCTGAGGTGATATTCTTCCCCGCGCGCCGGCTGAAATCGGGATCGCTGGCGCTGTCCGTATCGTTAACATCCAGCCTGTTCAACCGATAGAGCGTGTATAATTTCACCGTAGGGGTCATCTGCCTGCCCGCATAAAGATCGGCACCGCCGCCGGCTAGATTGAACTCCGGTTCGTTCCAACGGCGTACGATCAGATCGCCGCCCGCATAATAAGAACCTCCCCAAAGCGCTCTTTTTTCAAATCCCGCCTTAAGGTCCTTGTCGTCGCCGGTCACGCTGCCGGTTGCGCGCAGCGTCGTCTGCGGACCAAGCCAGTTATCGAAGCTCAGCTGGGTATCATCGCTCGCGTTCTTGCGTATAC
>JBAWYO010000100.1:0-6293 GCA_037143495.1 Candidatus Omnitrophota bacterium
AAAGCAAGAGGGCGTACGCTTGAAGTGACGCTATCGGCTAAAGTGGCCTGAGGATATATGATCGTGCCGGATACGACGGCCCAGATGATAACACCTGATGCTATCGTTGTGAATAGCTGACGTTTTCTCGGTGAATGCGTCTTCATTTTTTTCTCTCAAAAGCCTTTTTTGACTAACCGTTCGTATGTCACCACTGCAATAATAGTATACCACGAACTCGAAAGCTGTCAATACAAAATATGTAAATTTTTTATATCTTAACTATAGACTATGGTCCCATTTTTCAACGGGACATTCCGTAGGATTAAAACTTTTTTATCTGCTTGCGGTATGCCTTAAAATTGCGCAACGTCTCGCTGAGCGAATCGCCGCCGAACTTCTCAAGAAAAGCGTTCGCCAGCTCAAAAGCCGTTACCGCCTCGGCAACAACGGCCGCCGCCTCGACCGCGCAGATATCGGAGCGCTCCGCGGCAGCCTTATGCGGCTTCTTGGTACGTATATCGACTGAGGCAAGGGGTTTCATCAATGTCGAGATCGGCTTCATGGCGCATCTGACCATAAGGGGCTCCCCATTAGAGATCCCGCCTTCGATACCGCCGGCATTATTCGTCGTCCGGTAGAACCCTTTGCGCGTATCATAAAAAATAGCATCGTGCACGTGCGACCCCGGCTCCCTGGCCGCGATAAACCCGATGCCCACCTCAACCCCTTTAATAGCCTGGATCGACATCAGCGCCCCGCAGAGGCGCGCGTCGAGCTTCCGGTCGGCCGCGACCGAGCTTCCGAGCCCCGCGATCAGGCCGGTCGCCTCGATCTCAAAGACCCCTCCCAGCGTGTCCCCCGAGTGGCGCGCGGTATCGATACGCTCACGGACCAGACGCCGGTTATCCTGGCGTACTTCAATGCCGCCGATCATCACCACCCGGCTGCGGAGTGAAATCCCCGCGTGCGCCAAAAATATCCGGCAGAGCGTTCCCAGCGCGGTACGCGCGGCGGTCTCACGGGCGCTTGCGCGCTCCAGGGCGCTGCGCGCGTCGTTAAAATCATACTTCATGCTCGCTGCCAGGTCCGCGTGCCCGGGACGGACGCAGGTAACCGGAGCCAAACGATCGATAGAATGGTCCTTATTCGCGATCAGGAGCGTTATCGGGCTGCCGATCGTAACGCCTTTGCGCAACCCCGAGACGATCTCAACCCTGTCGGACTCTATCGCCATCCTGCCGCCGCGTCCATAGCCGCTCTGGCGTCTCTTGAGCTGAGCATCAATGAGTGAGGGGTTGACCTTAAGGCCGGCGACCATCCCTTCAAGGATTGCAACCAGGTATTTACCATGAGACTCGCCCGCCGTCATATATCTCAACATGACAACCTCCTTGCGTTCGTCACTCGCTTACCACCAGTGCATCAGCAGATCCAAAAGCCGGTCCCCCCAGAAGATCGCCACGATCGCCGCGAGCGAAAGATACGGCCCGTAGGGGATCGTTTCGACCTTATATCTGATCTTGAGAAAAATACCGACCGCGGCGCCGAAGAACGGCGCTACAAAGAAGACCAGTAGAATTTTCTGCCAGCCGAGGAACGAACCGATCATCGCGAGGAACTTTACATCACCGAACCCCATGGCGTCTTTTTTGAAAAGAACCTTACCCAGGGCGCCGATGAGATAGATCGACGCTCCGCCGGCGAGAGCGCCGTAGAATGACTGGAGCACTCCAGCCTTGCCGTCACTGCACCCGATGATCCGCGGAAAGAAAAAACTGGAGGCCAACCCCAGAGCCAGGCCTCCGAAAGAAACAGTATCGGGTATCAGCTGATGATCAAAATCGATGAAGGTCGCCAGCACCAGACCGCAGGACATAAGAATGAAAATGAAGAGCTCGGGGCAAAAACCGAATTGGCGATAGAGCGCCGCAAAAAGAATACCGGTGATCAGTTCGACCGTAGCATACCGTATCGATATCCTTTTATGGCACGCGCTGCACTTGCCGCGCAGAAAAAAGAAACTGAGTAGCGGCACATTCTCATACCAGGCAAGAACATGACCGCAGTGCACACAGTGTGATCCGGGCGCCACCACAGACTTCGACAGCGGCATCCGGTAAATGCACACGTTCAGAAAACTCCCGATGATGGTGCCGCCGATAAAAAAAAAGCAACTCATCATAAACACGTTTCCCCATTTTTAGTTTGAAAGTTGAAAGTTAGAAAGTTGCAAGTTGGCGGTACTCGTAACTCTGATTTTTTTAAGCCACGAGTTTTCTCGAGAACTTTTAAACTTTTCAACCTTGTAACTTTTCAACTGTTTTCAAGCGCTTTCTTCATCGCCGTGATCGGCGCTTTCTTCCCGGTCCAGATCTCGAACGAACGCACTCCCTGGTAGAGAAGCATGTTGAGGCCGCCGGCGCAGCGGATCTTTTTTTTCCTGCAGAAGGCGATCAACTCCGTTTCCCGGTTATAGACAAGATCAAAAACGCGCAGGCCCCGGTGTAAAAACCCCGGATCGACCGGAGATGGATCGGAGGCCTTCATGCCCAACGGCGTCGCGTTCACGAGCAGATGCGCGTTGAGCGCCATATCCCGCATGCCCTCAGCGCCGATCGGCAGCGCGACAGCCTCGCACCCGGTCTTGAGCTCTACATCGCAGGCAAGCTCAAGCGCCTTGTCGTCGATCGCGTCGGTAATAACAATGCGCCGCGCTCCCGCGATCGCGAGCGCGAACGCCACCGCCTTCGCCGCGCCGCCGGCGCCGATCATAAAAATATTCCTGCCGCGGGGCGTAAACCGCAGGTCTTCTTTGAGCGAACGGATAAAGCCATACGCGTCGGTATTATAGCCGGTCAGCCTGCCTTTTTTGCTCATGACCGTATTGACCGCGCCGATCAGGCGCGCCTCGCGGCTTAAACCGTCAAGATGCTCGATGACGCTCTCTTTGTGGGGGATCGTGACATTGACACCGGCCAGCGAGAGGGCCCGCACGCTACGGAGCGCTTCACCGATCCGGGTACGATCGACCTCGAAAGGCACATAGACCGCGTTCATGCCGATACGCGCGAACGCGGCATTGTGCATCGCGGGCGAACGGCTGTGTCCGACCGGAGAACCGATGATCCCGAAAACCCGGGTCTGCCCGTTGATCTTCATAAGCGATAATCGAGTTTGGGTGACCGCGTTGCCGAGCCGGCGACTTTATTGACGGCATTCAGATAGGCCTTGATCGATGCCTCGATGATATCGGTGGAAGCCCCTCTGCCGGTGACCTCCTGCCGGCGCACCTCGACGCGTATGCTCACTTCGCCGAGTGCGTCTTCGCCACCGGTGACCGATTGGATACCGTAATCGAGCAGTTTCCCTTTAAGGCCCACGATCTTGTCGATCGCCTTATAGCAAGCGTCGACCGGACCGTCACCGGAAGATATTTCCCTGACCACCTTCTTATCTTTTTTCAGGGCGACCATCGCCGTCGGCGCTACCGAGGTACCGCTGGTAACCTCAAACTCCTCAAGGCGGAAGACCTCCGGAACTTCGACCGCGTTCTCCTTGCAGATCGTCGAAAGATCGTCGTCAAAAACCTCTTTCTTCTTATCGGCGAGGACCTTGAACTTCTCAAAAGCGTTGTTAAGTTCGGCGTCATTGAGCTTAAAGCCGAGCTTTTTGAGCCGCTCGGAGAAGGCGTGCCTTCCCGAATGCTTGCCCATCACCAATTTTGACCCCGAAAAACCGACATCCTGCGGTTTAATGATCTCATAGGTACTCGCCTTTTTCAGAACGCCATCCTGGTGGATGCCCGACTCATGGGCGAACGCGTTCTGCCCGACAATAGCTTTGTTGGGCTGGACGAGAACGCCGGTCAGTTTGGAGACCAACCGCGACGTCTTATAGATCTCTTTTTTATTGATGTTCGTCTCGAATTTGAGCAAGTCATGCCGGACCGCGAGCGCCATAACGACCTCTTCGAGCGAGGCGTTGCCCGCCCGTTCGCCGATACCGTTGACGGTACACTCAACCTGGCCGGCGCCATTCTGCACCGCGGCGATCGAGTTAGCGACGCTCAGGCCCAGGTCATTGTGACAATGGACGCTGATGACCGCTTTCCCGATGTTCGGCACGTTATTCCTGATCCCTTTGATCAGCGAACCGAATTCGTCAGGGATCGCGTACCCGACCGTATCAGGCACGTTGATCGTCGTCGCGCCCGCTTTGATGACCGCTTCGATAACACGATACAGGAACGTCCGCTCGCTGCGGGACGCGTCTTCGGGCGAGAATTCGATGTCCGGACAAAAACGGCGCGCGTACGCGACCGCTTCGACCGCGAGCCGCACGACCTCATCCTCGGGCTTGCGCAGCTTATACTGCATATGGATCTTCGACGTCGCCAGGAAGACGTGGATCCGCCAGCGCTTGGCGATCTTCAGTGAATCCCGGGCCGCCTCGATATCCTTCTTCATCGAACGCGCCAGCCCGCAGATGACGGGCCCCTTAACCTTCCGGGCGACTTCCCGGGCCGACTCAAAATCCCCGGGTGACGAAATGGGAAACCCCGCTTCGATGACGTCGACGCCGAGTCGCGCAAGCTGATGGGCCACCTCCAGCTTGGCCTTCGGCGTCAGGCTCGCCCCGGGCGATTGTTCACCGTCGCGCAACGTCGTATCGAATATCTTTATTTTACTCATAGCATCCTCGCAGGTAAGTAACCTCTATTTTGCTTCCATCCAGGGCATCATCTTGCGCAGATCCCGGCCGACCTTTTCGATCTTATGCTCGTCACCGGCCTTCAGCAGCTTATTATAGTTCGGCCTGCCGAGTTCATTCTCTTTTATCCATTCACGCGCAAACTTGCCCGATTTGATCTCCTTGAGTATCTTCTGCATTTCCTTGCGGGTGCGCTGGTTCACGACCCGCGGGCCGCGGGAGAGATCCCCGTAGCAGGCGGTATTCGAAACGCGCCGGCGCATACCGCTGATACCATACTGCTGAATGAGGTCGGTGATCAGTTTAAGCTCATGCAATACTTCGAAATACGCGATCTCCGGCTGATATCCGGCGTCGATCAGCGTATCAAAACCGGCCATGATCATCTCGGAGGCGCCGCCGCAGAGAACGGCCTGTTCGCCGAAAAGATCCGTCTCGGTCTCTTCCTCGAACGTCGTCTCGATGACACCGGCCCTGGTCCCGCCGATGCCCTTCGCGTACGCGAGCCCTATTTTTTTAGCGTTGCCGGTAGCGTCCTGGAAGACCGCCAGCAGGCACGGCACGCCTTTGCCCTGTTCATACATCTGGCGCACCAGAGCGCCCGGCCCTTTCGGCGCGACCATGAAAACATCGACGTTCTTGGGCGGACGTATCTGCTTGAACCTGATATTAAAACCGTGCGAAAAACAGAGCGCCTTGCCTTTTTTCAGGTTCGGTTTCACGCCCTCTTTATAGACTTTCGCCTGGACATGGTCCTGGGTCAGGATCTGGATGATATCGGCCTGCTTGCTCGCCTCGGCGACGGAGACGGGATTGAATCCATCTTTTTTCGCCTGGTCGTAATTGGTGATCCCCGGTAGTTCGGAGACGATCACCTCGCACCCTGATTCGCGCAGGCAAAGGCTCTGCCCCCGCCCCTGTATCCCATAGCCGATGATGGCTATTTTTTTGCCTTTCAGCACATTAAGATCAGCGTCCTTATCATAATACACTTTTGCCATTGCAGTTCCTCCGATTTTTCCTTCTTTTCCCCGTTTAAAAATCGTCCCGAGCCGCCCTCATTGTATATACTCTGCGGCGAGGGACCCCCTATTCCTTTGCTAAAGCAACGCGCCCAGTCCTCACCATACCCTTGATCTCATATTCTTTTAAACCCTCCAACAGCTTCAGGACAAATTCCTGGTCGCTGGCGAACTCCACCGTCACCTGTTCCGCGGTAGAGCGAAGGATCTTCGCGCCGTTCTTCTCGAGGTATTTAACAACCTTCGGTTTCGACGAGCGCGTGACACCAACCTTAAAGAGCAGGAGCTCCCGGTCGATATACCCTTTTTTCGTCAGGTCCTTGACCGTGATGACGTCGATCAGTTTATTAAGCTGCTTCTTGACCTGGTCAAGCGTCCGATCATCACCTTTGACCACGATCGTCATCCTCGACATGGTGGGATCCTCAGTCTCGCCGACCGCGAGCGAATCGATATTAAACCCGCGCGCGCTGAAGAGACCCGCGATACGGGCAAGTACTCCCGATTTATTCTCAACTTCCGCAACAATCACGTGTTTCATAGAATGACTCCTTAGATAAGTAGGTCTATTGTCAATAG
>JBAWYO010000101.1:0-6273 GCA_037143495.1 Candidatus Omnitrophota bacterium
CCCTTATTTTTCTCTCCCGCTTCTTTCTTCCCGGCCTGAGCATCCGGCCCGTTCTTCTGCTCCTGACGCGCTTCTTCTTTTTTCTGTTGCTGCCCGGCCTGCTCCTCTTTCTTCCCGGTGTTATCTTTCCCTTTTTCACCAGCCTGCTTATCCGCGGACCCGGAACCCTGCTTCGTTTCCTCTTTTTGTTCCTGACTCTTCTTCTCTTGCTTATCTTGATCCTGCTGAGGCTCTTTCTTCATTTTATCAAGCAGGACCTTCAGCTCCCGTTCAATAACCTCATGGTTAAAACGCGCATCCGCATTCTTCTGGTCGATCGCGACCGCCCGCTTATAATAATCGAGTGATTCACGCAAAAGGCCGACGCACGTCGCGAGATCGGTATTCTCTTTGAGTTTTCCCAGTTTATATTTGCAATTACCCAGATTATACAGGGCATCTGCTTCGATTTTTTTATGCTCGCTCGTCAGTGCCTTCGTGAAAGATTCGGCCGCTTTCTGATATTCTTCCTTTTTATACCATGCCGCCCCGATATCAAAATTCACAATATCTGAGTCGGGGAGCGCCGCGCTCGCCGCGTGGTATTTTTCCAGCGCCGCATCAAGTTTTCCATCCCGGTAGAGCCGATTGCCCGCGCGCACGTTCCCGGATGCGCCGACCGCGGCATATCCGGTCGCGCACTCCGCGGCGATACACCAGAGAAGAAAAATAACACTCGTTCGTATCTGCGGGATCCTCATCATACCTTTCGCCGCTCGCTGATCAGAAGCTCTGCGGCCAGGAGCAGGAACGCGATGAGAAGCGGGATCTGAAACCGCTCTTCATACTGCTTTGCCATCTTGGTCTCAAGTTCCCGTTTCTCCATCCCCGAAAGCTTTTCGCGGTAGATCAGGTCCAGGCCGAATTCTTTTGATCCGGCGCGCACATAGCTGCCGCCGGTAGTCAGGGCTATTTTCTGGAGCGTCGCCTCATCAAGACGGCTCTTGACGACCGCCCCCTGGCTGTCCTTTAAAAAAGCGGTGCCTCCGCTCTCGTCATGCACCGGGATCAGTTCGCCTTCAGGCGTACCGATACCCACACAGAATATCTTAATACCGTCATTTTTTGCCGCTTCTGCTGCCGCGAGCGCGTCACCCTCATTATCTTCCCCGTCCGTAATAAGTATGAGCGCTTTATATTTTTTGAGGCCACCTTCGTAACTCTCGATCGCCTGCCGTATCGCGCTCGAGATAGAAGTACCGCCTTTCGGGATCACGTTCACCTCAAGCGCGTCGACCGACAAGAGAAACCCGCCATAATCGACGGTGAGCGGACATTGCGTAAAAGCGCTGCCCGCGAAAGCGATAAGGCCGACGCGGTCACCCTTTATATTCTTCACAAAATCAGCCAGCGCCAGCTTCGCGCGGCCGAGACGGCTCGGTTTGATATCTTCAGCGAGCATGCTCTTTGACACATCGACCGCTACCAGGATATCGAGACCGCGACGCTTGATCTCCTGCCACTTGAACCCCCATTGCGGCCGCATCAAAGCGATAACGATCAGTAAAAGCGCCATGACTATCATACTCTGTTTTAAACGACGCGCGCCGGCATTGAAAGAAGCGGTAAGCGACACCAGGAGTTCTTTGTCCGCGAAAGCTTCAAGCGAGCGCCTCCTCCGGTTATTCGCCCACCAGAAGAATCCGGCGATCGCGATGACCACCCATAACAGATATGCGGCGTGTATTCCGGCAAATCTCATCGCAGAACCCGTCCGTTTCTCATTAAGGAACCTTTTGGCAGATAGTGCTACCCGCGACGATCTCGACCACCATAAGGGCCAGGGCGGCGAAAGCAAACAGGGTAAAAAGTTCCCGATACTCGCGATATCCTTTTTCCTCGATCGGCGTCGTCTCCATCCGGTCGATCGCGGCGTATATTTCTTTCAATGATTTAGTGTCGGTCGCGCGGAAATACTTCCCGTCAGTCTTAGCCGCTATCTGCGTCAGCGTCTCCTCGTCAACATCGATCTTGACCGGCTGATAAACAGTATTGCCGAAAAAATCCTTCATCGGGTACGGTGCCATGCCCTTGGTCCCGGCACCGATCGTATAAACCCTGACGTTCATGGCCCGGGCCGCTTCGGCAGCCAGCGACGGCTGGATCTTACCCGCGTTATTCATGCCGTCGGTCAGCAGGATCACGATCTTACTCTTTGCTTTGGTTCCCTCGAGACGCTTGAGCGCTACCGAGAGCGCCGACCCGATCGCGGTACCGTCCTCGATCATGCCGATTCTGACACGCTTGAGGTTCTCCATGAGCCAGCCGTAATCGAGCGTCAGCGGACTCGCGGTATACGCGCGCGCCGCGAAAGCCACGATACCGATGCGGTCGCTGCTACGCCCCCGGATAAAGTTCTCGACAACATCCTTAATGACATCGAGACGGTTCGCGCGCTTGCCGCGGAGCGTAAAATCCTCAGCGAGCATACTTGTTGAGGTGTCAAGCGCGAGGACGATATCGATCCCCTCGGTCTGAATCTTTGATTCTTCGAGCGGCGAACGCAGACGCGCTAAGCTCACGGCGAGCAGAAGAAGCGCCGCCAGGCGCAGGACCCAGAGATACCGGCTGCAGAATGTCCTCACGGTCGGTTTTCCAACCCGTAAAAACCGTTCCGATGAAAACCGTATACCCGGCGCGCCCTTGCCGAGCCGGACATATAAGACCAGCACGAGCAGAACGGGGATCAACAGGAGAAACAGCGGATTTTGTATGATCATCTATTCACGACCTCTGCCTGCCGGGTCTGGTCAACGAGCCGCTTCGCCGACGCGAAACTTACCGCGGCATCCTCGCCGCCAGGCTGGTATTTCGCGAATTTAACCATATCACAATTCATAAGAAAATCCCGCAGAAGCCCTTTATGCTCCGGCACCAGCGCACCCTCTTCTTTGACGCTGAGAAGGAACTCCTCAGTCGTCATCTCCGGGGCCCTGATCGCGAACCTGTTCTCAAGGTACCGGCGTACAATGCCGGAGAGTTCGCTATAATACGCCGATGCCTGCCCCCGATGAATATAATCCTTCTTCTCCAAAGCTTCCAGTGCTTCATACGCGATCTCATGAGCGCTGCGCAGCGGCGCATGGTACTCCCGCGCTCTTTTTCTCATCCAGAGGAAACCGAAGAACATGCCGAGCGCCAGAAGGGATCCCGCGACAAGAGCCGCCACGAGCGGTGTTCTGCCGACGATGCATTTGGGGCCCCGAATATCGCGGCTACCCTGTCGCTGCGGCACGCCGTTGAGCATGCTCCTGATATTCACTTTTACTTCCTTGACGGGCATCTCGCGCCACGCGGCAGAACCTTTGACCCGGTATTTAACCGCCGTTGCCGGAATCACCTGTTCTCCGCTGGTATAGGTGTCAAGAAGATACCACTGCTTGAATCTCCGTGCCCCGAAGATGCCTCCCTGCGAAGAACCGAAATCCTTGACCGCGAAGCCTGCCAGATTCCCGGGCACTGCGTTAGGGAATTCAACCTCGATGTTTCGCGGGACCTTCACCGTGATCACATACGTGAACGTATCGCCGATCAATGGCGAGTTATTATCAACCGCGGCGATCACCTCGACAAGCTCTTTTTCCTGCCGACCCCCGCCGGTGGCACCGGCTCCGCTCACGGCGGCGCCGACAAGCCCCAGAAAAAGTACCGCGCTGATACTACTCTTGAGTAGTCGCATGTTCATCTTTGGGCGGCGCATACAGGATTTCTACCTCTTCTTCTTCAAGCGCTTTTTTAAAGAGCGCGTCGGCGATATTGCGCTCTTTCTTCATCCGGTACTCATATTCAACGCTTAATTTTGCTTCGTCAAAACTCTTCTGCCGCTTCTCTTTTTTATCAACGAGTAAAAAAACATACCAGGCATCTTTGATCTTCACCGGATCGCTGACCTGATTTTTCTCTTTTTGAAAGAGCACCGCAAGAGCTTCCTTCGCTTCGCCGATACCGGGAATAGCCGGTGCTCCCGCGGGGATCCATTCATCTACCGCCGTCCCCTCCCCCGCGGTTACCTTTTTCAACGCTTCCTCTTTTCCGGGTTCGCCGGTGAAACGAGCATACCTGATCTTTATTTGCGCTGGCTCAACACCAAGCGTCTCCTGGTGTGCGTCGAAATACAGTTTTACATCTTCGGGGGTGATCTTCTCCAGCTTCCCGCCGATCTCCTTCCTGACAAGTTCATCAACAACGATCTGCTTTTTGACCTGTTCAAGGGTCCGGCGCACCTCACCGGTACTATCAAGCCCCAGACGCTTTGCCTTACTATACAAGATCTCGCGCGCCACATACTCCGTTATAAACTCACGGCGGCGATCGGGTTCCTCGAAACGCTTCCGCATCCATTGCGGCACGCTCGCCAATGCCTGGTCGATCTCGGCATCGGTAATCTGGCGCTTGCCGATGCGCGCCACGACGGCACCTTCCGGTTCCCGGGCACCCCCGAGCGATGTGCGCGCCTGGGTCTCATAGCGGGCTTGTGCTCCCATGCCGAGATTTTCAAGCGCTTCAACGATCTTGCGGTTCATCTCATCGGTAAAATCGGTTTTGGGCGCGACCATCTCCGCTTTATAGAACATCATGAGCGCTTTTTCATATTTATAGATCTCCATATAGATACCGCCGAGTTGATAGAGAAGTTTTGCCTCTTCGAGCGGCGCGATTCGGACGTGGGCCAAATAGCCTTCAAATACCTCGGCCGCCTGCGCCTTAAGCCCTTTGCTCAACAACTTGTGAGCGAACTCGATCTGACCCTCGTGTCCCATCACTCCCGTCACGGCTGCGGGCTGGACGCACCGCCGGGGCATCGTCGCCACCAGGACGATCACGACGGCGAGCATGGCAATACTCACCAACGACAGCAGGTTTTTCATTTAGCGCAACCTCCTCTCCCGCATACGGAAAAAGGTAAAGAGCGTCCGTTGATAAGGAATATCACAACGTATATCGACATTGTCGACACCCAGGCGGTTAAATGTTTTTTTCCGTTCTCCCGTTATTTCCAGCGCGTTGCGTCGATATTCCCGGCGCACCGATTCACTGGAGGTGTCAAGGCTGAAAGAACGCCCCGTCTCGGGATCGTCGAATTGGGCGATGCCGATTGTCGGTAATTCGAGTTCCTTCGGATCGGTGATCGTTATGCCGACCAGGTCGTGGCGCTTATTCGCTATCGAGAGCGGTTTCTCAAAGCCGGTGTCATAAAAATCGGAGACGATAAAGGTTACGGTGCTGCGCGGACAGACTTTATTCAGGTATTCCACCGCCGCGGGGATGCTTGTTTTTTTACCGCGCGGCGTAAAATACAGGGCCTCCCTGATAATACGCAACACATGGCTGATCCCTTTAGCCGGGGCTACGAATTTCTCGACCCTATCGGTAAAGATGATCAGACCTACTTTGTCGTTATTACGGATGGCCGAGAGCGCCAGGACCGAAGAAATTTCGGCGGCGATCTGCCGCTTGAGCTTCGTCACGGTGCCGAAATATGAGGAAGCGGAGAGGTCCAGCAGCAACATGACGGTCAGCTCGCGCTCCTCGACGAACTTCTTGATAAAGGGATGCCCCATGCGCGCCGTTACGTTCCAGTCGATCGAACGGATCTCGTCTCCCGGCTGGTACTCGCGCACCTCATCGAACTCCATACCCCGGCCTTTGAACGCGCTCTGGTACTGGCCGCTGAAAACGTCGGTCACCATGCGCGAGGTCGTGATCTGGATGCGCCTGATCTGCCGCAGTACTTCTCTGGGTATCATGCTGTTCCCCCGCTGCCGTTACGGGACTTCAACTTCGTCGAATATCCTCTTAATGATCTCCTCGGAGGTCTTCTCTTCCGCTTCCGCCTCATAGCTGGGGATCACGCGGTGCCTCAATACATCGGGACCGATCGATTTGACATCCTGCGGCGTAACATATCCCCTTCCCTGGATGAACGCGTATGCTTTCGCGGCGAGGGTCAGGTAGATCGTCGCGCGCGGCGACGCGCCGTAGCGGATAAGACCAGCCAGATCGTTCAATTTATACGCGGACGGTTCCCTGGTCGCGCAAACGATATCAATAATATATCTCTCGATCTTTTCGTCCATATAGATCTCATTGACGACGTTACGGCTGCGCTTGATATCTTCGGGTTTAATGACAGCGGAGACCTTGATCACCTTATCCGTAAAGCTCATTTCCTTGAGGATCTTATGCTCCTCCTCTTTCGTTGGATAGGTAATGTTGATCTTAAGCATGAACCGG
>JBAWYO010000102.1:0-6239 GCA_037143495.1 Candidatus Omnitrophota bacterium
CTAAAGACCTTGCAGCCGAGCGCCTCAAGAAACTTCGGCGTTATATAACAACCGGTACCGTTGATATAGTCCATACCGATCTTGAACTTCCGCTGCCGGATAGCCTTCACGTCAAGATTTTTCAAAACTTCTTTGATGTGCATATCGGCCGCGGACGTGTCGAACCGTATCGTTTTAAAGAGCTCCCAGGGTACAGTGCTGAACTCCCGCTTGTAATAGATATCAAAGAAACGCTCGAGCCGCGTCTCGCTCAAAAATGTCCCATCCGGTTCGATGAATTTAAGGCCGTTCCACTCGCCGGGATTATGGCTGGCGGTGACGATGATCCCGCCGTCGACATCCTTGGTGCGGACATAGAAAAGCGTCGTCGGGGTCGGTATGATCCCGAGGTCGATCACCTCACAACCGCACGAGAGAAGTCCGGCGATCAGCGAGCACTTGAGCATGTCGCCGCTCGTGCGCGTATCGCGCGCGACCGCAACCTTGCCGCAGTTGACGAACGTCCCGAAAGCCTGGCCAAACTCCATGGCGACGGTATTCGTCAGCGCCGTTCCCGCGATACCCCTGACACCGGAAATACCTACTTTTAATGAGCTCATGCGGTCCTCTCTCTTTATTATACCTTCGCTGTGCGCCTCTTCGCGGCTGCGGGGCGCTTCCCCCCGGCGGCCGGAGCTGCCCCTTTACCCATCAGCACCTCTACCCGATGGACTTTGCCGTCTTTATGCGGCCTGATCAGATTTCCCGTTATTTTTTTGCCATCAAGCGTTATCTCCCTGACACCCGACTCTACGCCTTCCGGATTTTTAATGCTCACTTCGTAGACCGCTCCCCTGAACGGCCGCCTGATAAAGCATTCTTTCCACGTATGCGGCAGGCAAGGGTCGATCAGCAGACCGTCGAACTCGCGCCGGCAACCGAGTATCCATTCCGTCGCCGCCGTAAACATCCAGGGAGACGTGCCCGTATTCCAGGTAAAAGCGCCTTCGCCAAAGCGGTAGGTCGACCCGGGGCCGATAATATATTCTGCCCATACAAAGGGTTCGACTTTATACTTATTATGGTCCTGCTTCGCCGGGTTCATCGGCGTCAACTTCGAGAAGGTCTCATAGGCCTTGTCGCCGCGTTTAATAAAGCAGTCGGCGACAATTTTAAACGCGCATGCGTGCGAAAAAACCGCCGCGTTCTCTTTGGTCCCCTCGGCAAATGCCGTGACCCTGCCAATACCGGGATTGAATTTTGTATAGCTCGGCAGGAAGAGCGCCGGCCCGTACGGAGTGTCAAGATAGTTGTCGATCTTGTCGAGGATCTTGGCGAGGCGGGTCTTATCCTTCACGACTTCGCTTAAGATCGCCCATGTCTGGCTGTTGAGCGGAACATTCCCTTCATCGTTCTCTTTCGAGCCTATCTTGTAGCCCTCATCATTGAACGCGGCCAGGTACCAGTCGCCATCCCAACCGTTATTGTTAATAATCGCCGACATCTCATCATAGATCTTGCGCATTTCATCGGCTACCGTCTTATCGTCGATGAAGCGGGCAAGCTCCTCGATCTGCTTGGCGGCGCGGCAAAGCGCCATCCCCAGCCAGATACTCTCGCCCTTGCGCTTTAATCCGACATGGTCATAGGCGTCATTCCAGTCAGCCTTGAGTATCAAGGGCAGGCCGTGCTCACCGCGGGTCGCGTAGAGATAACGCACGGCGCGCAGGATGTGTTCATACACCGTCGCGGTATTGCCGTCGCAGAAACGGTATTCCTTGCGAAGAAAATCGGTATCCCCCGTCTCTTTTACGTACGAAACAACACAATACGGCAACCAGACCGCGACGTCAGCCTTGCCGACAACGCCCGCTGAATAAATAAGGTCCCAGGCCCCTTCCGTATCAGAGAAACCGGAGACGGCGTGTCCGTTCGAATACTGATACTGGAGTATCTTCTCCATCTTTTTCTTGCCCAGGTCGAGGTCGAGCGCGAAGAGCCCTTCAGCGTCCTGCGCTGTATCGCGATAGCCGAGCCCGCCCTCAACGCCGTGATACTGGGAAGTACCCCGCCAGTGCGTGATCGCCGTCAGCTGATATTTGCCCCACACGTTCACCATCAGGTCGAACGCCGGATCCGGCGTGCGAACGCTGATGCGGTCGATCGCCTGGTTCCAGAATTCACCGATACCGACGAGCTCCTTCTTCGCGGCGTCGACGCTCCGGTATTTCTTAATCAGCGGAGCGATGTTGGCCCGGTTGTCGGCGGAACCGACGATAACGACAAATTCCTTCTCTTCGCCCGGCGCGAGATTTACATTCGTCTCAAGCACGCCGACCATATCTTCACCGCGGACATCGGTATTATGGCACTTCCCGCGCTCAAGGATCGTCTCGGGCTTCGTAACGTCATTATAGGTGCCGAAAAACTTTTCCTTCTGCGTATCGTACCCTTTCACGTCGAGACTCGTCGTGAAAAAATTAAAGCTCTCTTTCTGTTTCGCGTTGAACTTATGCTTAAAAGCGACGATCGCCTTCAGGTCCTTATCAAAAGAGGCCTGGTTGTAGAGCATGACGATGTTCCGGTAGCAGGCCTCGAGCTCGATATCTCCCGAGACGAATTCAATGAACGGGAAAACCTTGAGAGAACGTTTTTTGCGGGTTGTGTTCTTGATCTTGACGATCCAGATCTCGACCGGATCATTCTGCGGGACCAGGTAGGTGATCTCGGCGGCGATACCGTCATTCTCAGCGCTGATCTTCGAGTACCCGAGCCCGTGGACAGCCTGCCACTTTTCGAGCGGCGTACAGAACGGCTGCCAGTTCGGCGACCACGTGGTCGCCTTCTGCTGATCGCGTATGAAAATATACCTGCCGGGTCTGTCGGTCGAAAGATGGTCGTAGCGCAAGATCCTGTTCGTTTTGGGGTCCTTAAAATAACTGAAACCGCCGCCCGTCTGTGATACCAAGGCGTGATAGACGTCATTAAAGAGATAATTGAACCAGGGACGCGGCGTATTAGGATTCGTAACGATGTACTCCCTCCCGTTTTTCGAAAAATGTCCGTATTTCATACCGTGCGTGATCTCCTCTCGTCTTTTTCTGTTGGGGCCGGTTTTAATGACAAAAAAAACCACAGCGATACTCTTACCGCGACATCGCTGTAATGTATCTTACGCACTACCTTTATATCTTACTGAAGACATTCCTGATGACCAGCGTGGCGGCGCCCATCGCGACCGAACTCTCTCCCAACCGCGCGGGGATGATCTTGACCGCTTCCGCCATCTCCTCAAACGCCCATTTTTTGACCGACTTCCTGACCGCATCGAGCAGGACAGAACCGGCCTGTTCAATGCCGCCGCCGATCACGACAACATCGGGGTTTAACAGATTCACGAGAAAAGCTATGCGCACTCCCAGGGTACCCGCCGCTTTTTCTATCGCATCGGTCGCCAGTTTATCACCTTCCTGGGCCGCTTTAAAGACTACTTCCAGCGAAATATTGTCAAGGTTAGCGCCTACCATTTTAGATATTTTTGATTCGACGCCTTTTTTGATCTGCTCCTTCACGTCATCCGGGATCCCCAGGTGAGAGGCCCACGGTCCCAGCGCCGACAATTTCCCTATCCAGAGGTCGGTCGGCTCCAAATGGTTTTTAAGGCTGGTTTCTCCCGCAATGCCGGTGGCGCCGCGAAAAACTTCGCCATTGATCACGATCCCGCATCCGACACCTGAATACATATAGAGCATAACCTTCGTATCGAGATCGAGGCTGAGCGCCCATTCGCCATACGCTCCCGCCGTCGCATCATGTTCAAGGAAGGTATTAATATTAAATTTCCGCTCAAGGGAAAGATTGACCGGTAAAAAAACGCTGACGGTCCCGTTTGTCGAATGGACCGTCCCGGCCTCCTTATCGACCAGCCCTGAGGCGGCGACGCAAATACCCTGTATCTTGGACCGGTCCAGCTGAGCCGTCTTGATCACTTCATCGACCGACGATATCATGCAATTAATGATGCTCTCGGCGCCCTCCGCTGAGCGTTCTTTTTTTACACTGGCGATAACATTCGCCTCAAGATCCGTCAATACCGTGCGGATGATCTTAAGTCCGAGTTCAATCCCGACAACATACGCGTAATCTTTTTTTAACTCGACGATGGTCGGCCTTCGGCCACCGGTCGACGAATCGTATCCACGCTCAATAATGAGTCCCTTTTTTATGTAGTCATTGATATAATTAGAAACCGTGACTATATTGAGTCCCGTAATACGCGATATGTCAGTTCGGGAGATCGATTTCCCCCGCCGGATCGATTCGAGTATCGCGAGATTTTTTCTTTCGTGATCCGAAAGAACCCCTTCCCTGCTCGTAAAACCTGAACTCACCATCCTACCCCCTTATTAACGCTTTCGCTTATTGTCCGTTCTTTTTTAAACTTTTTGTAAAAGCTTCTTAACGACTATTTCATATGCGTAATCCGTTGCTATCCTACTGAATTTATCATATATGGGCATCGTTTGTCAAATGAAAACCTTATGAAAAGATTAGCGGTAGATCAGCGTTTTTTTAAGGAGATGTAAGTCCTTCCGAGTGTACCCCACACCTTTTCTGGATCATCACTCGCAAGATACGACATGCATCCCGTCCCCCGGTAGCTCCAGGCCGCTATATTGCGGACACCTGCATCGTAAGCGGTTTTAACAGCAACGGATATATCTTTTTCGGTCCCCTTTTTTATTCGTAAATTCATGATCCATATCTGCGCCTCTTTCCCATATCTGGACGAGAGCGCATAAACCCGTTTTGAAGCTCGTCCGACGAGACGGGCAACATCTTTCTCGCCTGTCTTCCAATAAGGATCGGTTCCGATAATATCCAGCGAAGGGATCCGGGCAGCTTTAGACCAATCAATTATACCGGCGAGAGATCCTTTAAACGGCAAAAAACAGAGAGCGTTATTAACCCTTCTGCGAGCGCGCCCTACCCCCCTCTTTTCGCTTTTTTCTGGTGACTGGTGACTGATAACTGGTGAATCGCCGGCTATCCCGCACTCTTTCACGTAGTCACACATCGTTTTGAGGAATGCAATGATCGAGTCTTCTTTAAAGCACCTGATATCATCATTCAAAAGCGCGGGCATCCCGTAGCTGAACTGCTTTTTAAATTTTTTTCTGCATACGGCGCACCGGCAGGCCCACATCGACGGATCTTTACGCATCAGATCCAGCGGGTAGAGATAAAAATGAGGCTCATCCCAGAAGAAAACATCAGGAGAGAATTCAAGCGCCGACCGTATCCACGCGTACATAAAATCGATAAACCGGGCGTTGTTCAAACAGGCGGCAGGTAATGAAACTCCTTTTGCCGATATCTGTCGGGCGTCAAGATGGACCGCGACGAATTTTGAATAGCTTTCGCCGCCGAAAACACCGCCGACCGCCCAGGGGTCAACCCAGACTTCGAGGCCTGCCGCGCGGGACAAGTCACTGATCTCGCTCATCGTCCCCTGATAAAACTCCTGGTCGAGCTCGCTGTAGGTGTGCACGACAAAAGTGCAACCATGACGGGCGATATCCCGCATATCAGCGCGTACATGCCGCGCTATCCGTGAGCCGAAATAACTGACGCCGGTCTTCAGCATACATTCTCTCCCGTAGCACCACGCCGATTTTACCATCGTCGGGGCCGGTTGACAATGAGATTCGTATTTGTTATGATACTCTTACGTGAAACGAACGGCATCTATCCTGCTTATCTTCCTCCTGCTCCCGGCGGTATGCGGCATATCGCCCCTGTATGCTCACGCCAAAAACCGGCCGGTAACGCTGACGATCTGGGAATTGAGCGTCAACGAATCACTGATGCAGAACCTGATCCACAAATTTGAACTTGAAAATCCCGGCATCAAGGTCAATCTTCAACAATTGACCTGGGAATACGGCCTGGATAAGTTCATTATCAGCCTTGCGGCCGGCAACGCCCCCGACATCTGCGAGTTGGGAACGACTTGGATCGCGCAATTCGCCCAGGCCGGCGCGCTTCTTGATATCACCGACCATGTCAGCGAAGATAAAGATAAATATTTCCTCTGGGAATCGGCGACGTACGAAGGGCGGATCTACGGCGTCCCCTGTTTTGCGGGCACCCGGGTACTCTTTTATAACAAAGATCTCTTTCAGTCGGCCGGTCTCGACCCGGAACAGCCTCCCCGAACATGGGATGAGCTCATCGCTGCCGCCCGGAAGATATATGCC
>JBAWYO010000103.1:0-6181 GCA_037143495.1 Candidatus Omnitrophota bacterium
ATACCAGTCCGCGATCGCGCCTCTGAATTCAGGCTGACCGAGATCGAGCGCGTATTTGTGAATATTCGGCAGCTCAAGTGCGGCCGAAAGCGCGTCGAGAACCGCGCGCGGCGGCGGCAGGTCAGGATCGCCGATCCCCAGATCGATAATGTCCCTGCCTTCATCGCGGGCCTGCCGCTTGAGCCGGTCTATTTCGACAAAGAGATATGGCGGGAGTTTGCCCAGCCGCTGTGACAGTCCGGCGTTCATCGCGATACTCCTTTGATCCCCAGAACGTCCTGCATCGAATAGACTTTTGCCGGTTTTCCGACGATAAATTTTGCCGCTTCAAGCGCGCCGCGGACAAAAATATCCCTCGTTTTTGCGTGATGAAATAATTCAAGCGTATCAACGGAACTCTCGAACGTAACCCAGTGGTCGCCGACGATCTCCCCTTCCCTGATCGATTCGATCGGGATATCTTTCTCGTGACGAACGTTCATGATGATACGGGCAAGTTCCTTGGCGGTGCCGCTGGGCGCATCCTTCTTATGGACATGGTGCGCTTCTTTTATCCGGGCTTTATACGCGGCCCCAAGCGTTCGTGCGGCGTTTTCGACTTCTTTAAAAAGGCAATTGACACCGACCGACATATTTGCTGAAAAAACGACGGGAATGGTAAACCCAGCGGCCGCTATCTGGCTGCGTTCTGCCTCGCTTAAGCCGGTCGTGCCGATGATGACCGCTTTATGCTGCCTTTCCGCTATCTGCAGGTGCTCAATGGTCGCGAAGGGCGCTGAAAACTCTATCAGGCAGTCGCAGCGCGCGATCAGAGCCGAAGGATCATCATCAATATCAAAACCTTCAACTTCACCGAAAGCAGGGTCTTCTTTGGCGAGGGCGATGATCCTCGACCCCATCTTTCCGCGCGATCCGCTGACGCATATTTTTATCATGGTCTCATCTCTCGTTCTTTAGGGGTCTTATTTTATAAGCTGGTGATCCTTCAAGGCCTTCATCAATTTTTCCTTATTATCGCTCGACATCCCGCAGAGCGGAAGCCTGACGTCGGGAGCGCAGAGCCCCATCGCCCCCATCGCGGTCTTGACCGGTATCGGGTTCGTTTCGATGAACATCGCTTTGATCAGCGGCAGCAACCCGTAATGAAGCTCGATGGCCTGGGCTAGATCATGCCGTTCAAAGGCGGCAACCATCTTGGCCGTTTCGCGGGGGACGATATTCGCGACGACCGAGATGATCCCGGTACCGCCGATAGAGAGTACCGGCAAGGTCAGCGCGTCGTCTCCCGATATCAGGTCAAAAGAGGATCCCGTCAGCGCTTTTACCCGCGACATCTGCTCGAGATTGCCGCTTGCCTCCTTAACGCCGACAATATTCTTGCAATCCTTCGCCAGCCGCGCTATCGTTTCAGGTTCGATATTGACACCGGTCCGCGACGCGATATTATAGAGAACGATCGGCAGATCGACCGCCTCGGCGATCGCCCGAAAATGTTCGTAGAGACCCTGCTGCGTCGGCCGGTTATAATACGGTGAAACCTGCAGCGAAGCGGCCGCTCCCGCCTTTTTCGCGTGTTTCGTCAGCTGGATAGCCTCACGCGTCGAATTTGATCCGGTCCCCGCCATCACCGGCACGCGTCCCGCGACAAACTTGATCGTCAGCTCGATGACGCGATCATGCTCATCATAATCGAGCGTCGGCGATTCTCCGGTCGTTCCGCACGGTACGATCGCGCTCGTGCCTCCCTCGATCTGAAAATCGACCAGCTTCTTTAACGCCGCTTCATCGATCGTATCGTTTTTAAAAGGCGTTGCCAGCGCCACCATCGATCCTTTAAACATGCTTTCCTCCGCGTTGACCACTCTGACCATAAGAACCGTCGTAGACCTTCCGGGCCCTGCCTTCCAGCCAGACGTCGGAAAATCCGGTCCCGTCAAATTCAAAATAGACCGTCAGTGTTTCTCCGCCGTGCGTCCGTATCAGGAGCGGCATTTTTTTCGTTAATTTCAGGTAATGGGCTATCAGCGCTGACGCGGTCGATCCCGTACCGCAGGCAAGTGTCTCATCCTCGACACCCCGCTCATAGGTCCGCACCCGCAGCGTCTTCGCGTCGATGACCTGCACGAAATTGACGTTGGTTCCTTCCGGATGAAAATGCTTGTGCGCCCGTATCTGACGTCCGACATCTCTGACGTTGACCGTCTCGACATTGGGTACAAAAAGGACCGCGTGCGGGACACCGGTGTTTATATAATGGACCTTGCAAAATTGATTACCGACATTCAGGTCGATGTTCTGCCAGAGGTCTTTTGGCGGCGACATCCTCAACTTTACCTGATCTCCGGCGACGTGCGCCTCAAGAATGCCCGCGCCGGTATCAAAGCGGACGCTGCCTCTCTTCCGGGCCCGTGCGTTGCTCTCGACAAAAAAGAGCGCCGCGCACCGTGCCCCGTTGCCGCACATTGCCGGCTCGCTGCCATCGGGATTAAGGATGCGCATCTTAAAGTCAGCTTTCGCGGAAGGCTCCAGGCAGAGGAGCCCATCGGCTCCGGCGCCTGTTTTCCGCGAACAGATCTCACGGGCGAGCGCGCTCAATCCGGCGGCGGTCACGCGTGGCGCCCCCTTTCCGGTATGATCGATCACGACAAAATCATTTCCTGTCGCGACCATCTTCGCAAAAACGATCTTGTTCATCGGATGATCCTCGGCATTACTTCACCTTTAATAAGATCCGCGTACGTCTCGCGCTCGCGGATCGACGAAAAGTGCTTATCCCTGACCATGACCTCGCACGCGCGCAACCGCGAATTATAATTACTCGACATGCTGAAACCATACGCGCCCGCGCTCATAACCGCCAGCAGATCACCCTGGGCAGGCACATCAACCCTGCGACCGAGCGCGAAAAAATCGCCGCTTTCGCAGATCGGGCCGACAATATCACACGCGCGGGATGTCTTCGCGACGCGCGTTTTTTTTACCACCGGCACGATCTCATGATAGGCTTCGTACAGCGTCGGGCGGACCAGATCGTTCATGCCGGCATCGACAATAATAAAAGTCTTTGTTTTGGTTCGTTTCACATACGTGACCCGCGTCACCAGGATCCCTGCATTACCGACAATAAATCTGCCCGGCTCAAGGATAATTTTGAGGCCGCACCCGCGGATGATCGGCAGAACAACACGGGCGTATTCGTCGGCGGTCTGCGGCCGTTCTTGGTGATAGATAATACCGAGTCCGCCGCCGATATTGAAATATTCGATACGCGCGCCGTTGTTCTTAAGCGCCGAGATAAAGTCGCGCGTCTTTTTGATCGCCTGAGCGAACGGCCCCGACTCAACGATCTGGGATCCTATATGAATATGGACCCCGCGGATCTTCAGATGAAGAAAACGGTTAGAATTCGCAAAGACCCATCGCGCGGTATTGAAATCGATGCCGAATTTCTTATCCTGCTTTCCGGTCGTTATATATTTATGGGTTTTAGCCTCGATATTCGGATTGATCCTCAGCGCAATGCGCGGACGCTTCCCCAGCTCTTTTGCGCGCGCGTCGAGGAGCTCAAGTTCATTGAGGGATTCGGCATTGAAAAGGAGGATATCGTCCTGCAGAGCGGCATCGATCTCATCGGCGGTCTTTCCGACGCCGGCATAGACGATCGTCCGGGGATCGGCGCCCGCGATCCTGGCACGGAAGAGCTCTCCTCCCGAGACAATATCGAGTCCCGCACCGCGATTAACGAGCGAACGTATCACCGCAATATTTGAATTGGCCTTGACCGAATAGCAGATCAGCGGATCGACGGACGCGAACGCATCCTTAAGTTTCTGGAAATGATCGGTGATCGTCTTGTGGCTATAGAGATAGAACGGCGTCCCGACCTCGGCGGCTATGCGGGGAACACTAACACCCTCGCCGTGAAGAATGTTCTTTTTATACGTAAAATCGTGCATGAGCCTTTCAGACGGAATAGAGCAAAAAATCAGAAACTAACTGCCAAAAAATAACAACGATCTTCAGCTTCGTTTGACCGAGCGCTTGGACCGCACCGAAACTACGGGATCGAAGAGCCTCACGATCTCCCGGCGAATAAAGAGCGGACAGATACCGTCAAGCTGCTTTTGGGTCATCGCCCTGATCGGGATACCGTCCTGGGCAGAATACCTGACAAGATGGCCTACCGTCCGGTGGGCGTTCGTGAACGCCATGCCTTTATCAATAAGGTAATAGACGAGGTCGGTCGCGTAGAGCGATTCATCGCCGAGATGCTCCTGTATTCTCGCGGTATCGAAGGTAAGCGACCGGATAAGTCCCGGCAGGATCGCGATCTCAAGCGAAACCGCGGAGAACGCCTCAAAGAGCGGTTCCTTATCGAGCTGCATATCCCGGTTGTAGGTGAGCGGCAACCCCTTCATCAACGCGAGCACGCCTGAGAGATGTCCGCAGATCCGCGCCGCATACCCCCGCGACAGCTCGAGAGCGTCGGGGTTCTTTTTTTGCGGCATCAGCGAACTTCCCGTGCAATACGCATCATCGAGTTCGATAAAACCGAATTCTTTTGTCGCCCAGATGATCAAATCTTCCGCTAACCGCGAAATATGCACAGCCGCGATCGCCAGGGCGCTCAGTGAATCCAGCACAAAATCCCTGTCACTGACGGAATCAAGCGAATTTTCGCTCGGGGAGAACGCAAAACCCTCGACCGATACCCGGTAGAACGTTGCCGGTATCGGGGTCCCCGCGAGCGCGCCGGATCCCATTGAAAGCTTTATGGCGTCGGCCGCGCGGGTAAACCTGGCGACGTCCCTGCTGAACATAGCCGCATATGCCCCCAGAAAATCCTTAAGATATACCGGCTGTGCATGCTGGAGGTGCGTAAAACCGGGTATTACCAGTTCATCGTGCTTTTTCCCGAGCGCATTGAGCTCTTTAACAAGCAAACCTACCCCGGCAGCAAGTGAAGCAAGGGAATCTTTACAATAGAGCCTGGTAGCTATCGCTACCTGGTCATTCCTCGACCGTGCCGTATGGATCCTGAGCGCAAGCGACCCGACTTTCTTTTCAAGGGCATTCTGGATCGCCGTATGGACATCCTCTTCAGGGAGACCGGCCATGGTATTCTTCCCGGTCATCGCGCTCCGCAGTGATAGAAGCGCCCTGGAGAGCCGGGAAGCCTCGCGTACGTTCAAATATCCGGCTTTTTTCAGGACTTTAACGTGGGCGAGCGACGCCAGCAGATCGTACTTCGCCAGCTTATAGTCGTACTGGATAGATCTCGTGAATTCCTCGACCAAAGGATCGGTTCCTTTGCTGAACCGCCCACCCCACAATTTTTTCGTCATTTTTTTCTCTTCTGTATTCTGTCGTCCCGGAACAATGCCCGACGCCCGCCCACTAACGGCCCTTACTTATATGGCATCGCCCAGATCTCGATAAACCCTTTCGCGAGCTTCTGGTCGAAGGTATCCTTTTCAGTATATGTCGCAAGTTCTTCCTTATACAGAGACTCTTTTGATTTTCTGCCGACCGTGATACAATTGCCCGGCTCGAGCTTCATTCGGATAACGCCGGAAACTTTTTTCTGGGTAGCGTCTATAAAACTATCAAGCGCTTTCTTCAGCGGTGTATACCAGAGCCCGTAATAGATAAGATCAGCGTACTTGAGCGCGACCATCTCTTTAAAATGCGTCGTTTCGCGGTCGAGCGTGAGCGCCTCGAGATCCTTATGCGCGGTCACAAGGACCATCGCGGCGGGCGCTTCGTAGACTTCCCGCGACTTAATGCCGACGAGGCGGTTCTCGACCATGTCCGACCTGCCGATCCCGTACGCGCCGGCGAGTTCATTGAGCTTCATGATCAAGGTGACCGGTTCCCGGCGAACGCCGTCAAGAGCGACCGGTATCCCTTTTTCGAAGGTTATCTCGATATAGCGCGGTTTTTTTGTTCCTAAAACCTTCGTGGTCATCTGAAACGCGTCTTCGGGCGGCTCGACGAAGGGGTCCTCAAGCACACCGCACTCGATACTGATACCCCAGAGGTTCTTATCGATCGAATAAGGGCTCTTTTTCGTCACATCAATAGGGATCTTATGCTCTTTCGCGTAGGCGATCTCTTCGTCGCGGGAGCGGAATTCCCATTCGCGCACGGGCGCCAGCGTCTTGATTTTTGGGTTCAAGAC
>JBAWYO010000104.1:0-6164 GCA_037143495.1 Candidatus Omnitrophota bacterium
ATAAAAAAAGGAATAGCTGACGCTGTACGTATTTCGCGCAGGATCAGCAATGCTCAGGCAGCGCCTAAAGATACGTTCAGGATCCTGCTCTATCACGCGGTGGGCGCCGCGGAGCAGGATGATCGTCTGGGGTTACGGATCGCGCCGGAAGTATTCGCCCGGCAGATGTCTTGTATTCGCGAAGAAGGCTACCATGTCTATCCTCTCACGACATTACTAGAAGCGCTCGCGGGGAAGAAGGAGTTACCGGCTAAAGCCATTGCTCTTACCTTTGACGACGGATATCGCGAGAACCTGGAGTTTGTGCTTGCGCAATTGCGGCAGTATGCGTATAAGGCGATCTTTTTTGTAACGGCCGGTTCTATCGGGCGCAGCCCGTTGGCTACTAAAGAGCGCTACTGGGAGCGCTGGAAGCTTGTTGATGCTGTAGACCTGAAAATGATAGCGGATGAGGGGCATGGTATCGGTTCTCACACCCTGACACACTGCGACCTGCGCACGTTGCCACCTGATCGCCTTAAAAATGAGCTTTCGTGTTCACGAAAGATCCTGGAGGATACTGTCCGCGCGCCGATTGAAGTCCTCAGCTATCCGCATGGCCGGTTTAACGCGAGTATTATGCGCGCTGCCGCTGATGCGGGTTATCGCGGCGCTTGTTGCAGTTTGTATGGACGTAATGGTTTCTCGACCGCGCCGCTGGCGCTCAGAAGGACCACGATCAGCGCAGGGGACGGGATCGATGAGTTTAGGAAGAAGCTTGAAGGCTGCTATGACTGGATGGGAATAAAGGCTTTATGGACGAGATGAAAGAGCATATGCACACGCTTAAGGATCAGGATATTATCTGTATCTCCAGCATTGACTGGGATTTCATCTGGCAGGGGCACCAGGAGATCATGTCGACGTTTGCCGCCAACGGCAATCGCGTGCTTTTTATCGAGAATACGGGCGTGCGACGTCCCGGATTGCGCGATATCGGGCGGCTCAAGAGCCGCATCCGCAACTGGGCGCACGGTGCGCGGGGGATCCGGCGTGAGCGGGAGAATTTATATGTTTTTTCACCCATGATCCTGCCGCTGCCGTATTCGCGGATAGCCCGCATCATCAACCGCTGGCTGCTGCTGCGGGCGTTGGGGCGCTGGATGAGGAGCATGGATTTTACGAATCCTATCATCTGGACTTTTCTGCCGACGCCGCTGGCGCTCGATATTATCGAGCGGATACCGCATAAAACATCGGTCTATTATTGTATTGATAATTTCAGCGCGAGCTCGCCGCAGGCGTCCAGGATCGTCTCCTCTGAGACGCGCATGGTCAAAAAGGCCGACCTGGTCTTTGTCACCTCGCAGGCCCTCTACGATCAATGCGCCGCGCATACAGCGCATCTTCATAAATTCCCGTTCGGCGTCAATTTCGACACATTTGAGCGCGCGCGCCTTGAGTGTCCGGCCGTGGCTCCCGAGGCTTTAAAAGATATCCGCTCTCCGATCATCGGCTATATCGGGGGCATTCATAAATGGATCGACCTGCAATTGTTGAGCGGCCTCGCCCTCAAGAATCCGGAGTATTCATTTGTCCTGGTCGGTCCTCTCCAGACTGACGTTACGCTCCTTTCCGGCGTAAAGAATATACATTTTGTGGGCGCCCAGGAACACGCAAGGCTCCCGCACTTTATCCGGCACTTCGATGTGTGCGTTATACCGTATCTAAAAAGCGAGTACACCAAGAACGTCTATCCGACAAAACTCAATGAATACCTCGCCATGGGTAAGCCGGTGATATCGACGCCGTTACCGGAAGTCCTGGCATTCAATCACGAGTTTGACGGTGTTGTGCAGGTGGCTGATGATGTTGAAAGTTTTGGCGATTGTATTAAGAAAGCGCTTCTTCAAAAAGATGAAGCTGCCGTTATGAAAAAGCGGATCGAGATCGCGTGCACCAATAGTTGGGCGAACCGCATCCGGAAGATGAGCGCTCTTATCGAAGATGAGATCGAGCGGAAAAGATCAGATATGGATCGGCGCTGGCGCGATTCTTTCCTGGCGTTCTGCAACCGGGCAACAAGGAAGATCATTATGGCCGGGGCGCTGCTCACGTTGGCATATCTTCTGGTATTCAAAACAACGCTGATATGGTTCCTGGCAAGTCCGCTCCAGATAGTCGACCGACCCGGCAGGGTCGACGCGATCGTGGTCCTGGGCGGCGGTGTCGGTGAAACAGGCAGCCCCGGCAAGAGTACGATCGAACGTGCCCGCTATGCCGCCGGGCTCTATAGAAGCGGTTGCGCGTCCAAGATCATATTTTCGTCGGGGTATGTGTATACCTCTAATGACGCCGAGAATATGCGACTGATCGCGGTCTCCGAAGGAGTCAAAAACGCCGACATTCTTCTCGAGCAAAAAGCGAATACGGCGTATGAAAATGTCATATTCGTAAAAAAGATCCTGGACGATCGCGGGTGGCGTTCGATAGCGCTTGTTTCGGCGCCGTACAATCTGAGGCGGGTGAGCCTGGTAGTACGACGCTGGGATCCCGGCAGGGTGGTCGAGTATCTGCCCGTCCCGCAATGCCAGTTTTACGATAGGTCAAATGGTGTCACGTTAGATCAGTTGCGGGCCCTCTTTCATGAGTATGCGGGGATCGCTTATTATTGGTTACAAGGGCATATTTGAAAAATACCGGAGGTTGACGCATGCCACCTTTACAGGAAAAGATCTGTTTGATCATACCGTGTTACAACGAAGCCCGGCGCATCAGGCTCGATACTTTTGAGGCAGCGTCGCGGGAGATTTTCTTTCTCTTTGTCAATGACGGATCGAGAGATGACACCGCGGATATCCTGCGCCGCGGTATCGCGCGCAACGCGAATATGTTCATCCTCGATCTCCAGAAGAACGTCGGCAAAGCGGAAGCGGTGCGCCAGGGGATGCTCCACCTGAAGCGGCTACCGGTCTTTAAACGCATCACCTGGGTCGGGTACTGGGATGCCGACCTGGCGACGCCATTGTCCGAGGTGCCCCATTTCTACGGATACGCGAAACTCTACGGTCAGGAGATCGACGCCATTTGGGGGAGCAGGGTAAGCAGGCTGGGGAGCAGTATCATCCGGTCGCATCTGCGTCATTTTTTAGGCCGGGCTTTCGCGACCATAATCGGTTTTACACTGAAGGTCAAATCCTATGATTCGCAGTGCGGCGCGAAGCTTTTTAAAAAAGAACTGATCGATCCTGCTTTTTCCCGGAAGTTTATATCAAAATGGATCTTTGACGTTGAAATACTTCTACGATTGAAGAAGTATAAGATCCTGGAATATCCGTTGCGGGTATGGAATGATGTGCGGGGGAGCAAGATCAGGATATTTTCAGTGGCGTTGGGAACCCTCGTCGACATTATGGTAATAGCCGGGCATTACCGTGAGTCGCGATGATCAGAGACCGGGCGCGTGGTGAAAATCGCGGTTACCTGATACTTTTGTTTGTGCTTGCCGCTTTTACCGTCAGGCTCGCCGCGATATTCGCGCTGCGGTACCATACGCATCCCAACGTGTGGGAGTTCGATACGATGGCGATGAATATTCTTGAAGGGAAGGGGTATGTCTATCATAATCTGTCGATCGATCAGAAACTCTGTGGTTATCCGTTCTTCCCGTATTTCAGCGCCTTGATTCATTGGATAACGCACCGGAATTATCTGGCCTTTGAGATCATCCAGGTAGCCCTGGCGAGCCTGGCGGTGATTCCGCTGGCGATACTGACGAGGAAGCTCTTTGGTCTTTCCGCTTCCTTGATCGCCCAAGCGGCCTATTGTCTGCACCCCGGCCTTATTGTATACGCGGGGAAGATCCATGAACTGACCTTGAGCGTATTTTTGCTTCTCCTGATCTGCTGGATGGTGGCGTGCGTAAAAAAAAATACCGTAACCGTCGCTACTTTGGGCTTATTGATCGGCGCTGGCACGCTTCTGCGGCCAACTTTCATATTTTTTCTGCCTGCTTTTTTTATCTATGTGACACTGACGCGGATAGGAGGAAGGCGGATCGCGTACTACACCGCGGTGGCGACGGTAACGTCAGCGCTCCTCATGGCGCCCTGGATATACCGTGGTTACCGTCTCTATCACCGGTTTATTTTTATTACGACGAGTTCAGCCGAACATCTTTGGCGGGGGAATAATCCGTACGCCTCGGGAACCTCACTGACAAAAGATCACGTTGATATTATAGCCGCGGCAGGTCATAATTTTGAGCGGCGCCTGTATGCGCTCGATGAGATGGGGCAGTACGATTTTTTCCGGCGCGAAGCGCTATCGTATATTCGCGCCCAACCGTTCCATTTCATGAAGATGACCGTTAAGAAGTTTGTTTATTTCTGGTCTTTTTCTCCGCAGGCGGGGATGGAGTATCCACCCCTGTGGCTCTTCGTCTATAAGATCATCTACGTTTTTCTTTTCGCGGGTATTCTGGCAGGCTTGTATACCATAGGCGTGAATCGCGGCGTTTTAGATATGCCCGCCATTATTTTTCTTATAGCATTTTGTTTGATGCTGTCGCTTGCGCATGCCCTCTATTACGTCGAGACGCGCCATCGTTGGATGATCGAGCCGTTGTTGATGGCTTTCTCCGCGTATGGGTACAGTGCTGTGCTGGACAAGGCAAAAGCAGTAATTGCAAATAGGGTCACTTGTCACTAAGTCACCAGTCACTTGTACAGAAAAGGTGCGAAGATGAATAACAAATGGTATGGCTGGATCCCCGATCGTCCTGACCAGCGCGACTATCTCTACAGCGCGATACGACCCGTCCTGCGCTTGCCGGGAGCGGTCGATCTGAGCAGCAAATGTTCCGCCATTGAAAATCAGGGAGCGCTCGGCAGTTGCACCGCGAACGCTCTCGCCGGTAACCTTGAATTTCTCGATAGTATGGCCGACGCTCAGTATAAAGACGTCAGCAGGCTCTTCATTTATTATAATGAACGGCTGATGGAGGGTACCGTCGACTCAGATTCAGGAGCTTTTCTCCGGGACGGGATCAAGACCCTGAAGGCCGACGGGGTCTGTTGGGAGGATGATTGGCCGTATGTGATCGCGCGCTTCGATAAGAAACCTCCACAGAAGTGCTATGCCCAGGCGCGAACGCACACGATATCATCATATCACCGCATTACCACGCTTCCGGAGATGCTGAGCTGTCTCACGGAAGGGTATCCGTTCGTCTTTGGTTTCACCGTCTATGAAAGTTTCGAGTCTGACCGGGTCGCACAGACCGGTATAGTCCCGATGCCGAAGAAGAGTGAGCGGCCCGTTGGCGGCCATGCGGTCATGGCGGTCGGTTTTGATCAGAAAGATAAGCGATTCATCGTGAGAAACTCATGGGGAACGGATTGGGGCATTGACGGATATTTCACGATGCCCTTCGAATATCTCGAAACACTGGCGGCAGACTTTTGGACAATACGGGCATAAGAGGACGGTGACATGTGCGGCATATGCGGTAAATTAACTATACAGACTCAGAGCAACATTGACGAAGCGCTCATCAAACGGATGTGCGCCACACTCGTCCATCGCGGTCCCGACGACGAGGGCATCTATGTCGGCAAGGGCAGCGGTGCGGGAGCCGGCGCGCGAGCGGGACTCGGGCACCGGCGCCTGAGCATCATCGATCTCTCGGCGGCCGGCCATCAACCGATGGCTAATGAAGATCGCACACTCTGGATCGTCTTAAATGGCGAGATCTATAATTTTCAGGAGCTTCGTTGCGAGCTTAAGCTCCGGGGGCACCGTTTCGTCTCGGGGAGCGACACCGAGGTTGTTCTGCATCTCTACGAAGAGGCCGGCGACGCGTGTGTGACACAATTACGCGGGATGTTCGCCTTCGCGATCTGGGATGAGAAGCGGGGGCGACTCTTCGCGGCCCGCGACAGGGTCGGCAAGAAGCCTTTTTATTATTATCAGAAGAACGGGACATTCATCTTCGGTTCCGAGATAAAAGCGATCCTGCAGGATCCTACGGTCAGCGCGCAGGTCAATAGATCCGCGATCACCGACTACCTGACGTATGGATATACGCCCGCGCCGCTCTCGATGTTCACGGACATAAATAAGCTCGAACCGGCACATACCCTTGTCTGGGAGAAGGGCGAGGTCGCGATCCGCCGCTACTGGGA
>JBAWYO010000105.1:0-6013 GCA_037143495.1 Candidatus Omnitrophota bacterium
AGATAGAGCAGGAGCCCGAGAAAACCCCAACAGACCAGCAACACGATATAATTATTCGCCAGCGCGACACCGATCGACGCGAGGGCCGTCAGTGTTATGCAGGCGTAGTAACGCGCGCGGTGGGCGGCATTCGCTATAAAACGCAGCGAATAGACCAGCGTCAGAAGAAAAAATACCACGACCGTCGCTGAAATAAAAAGGCTCAGCGCGTCGATCCTTAAATATGAGTGGTACGGTATCATGTCCATCATCGTAAGATATCCGCGGGGAAGATATGCCCCGCTCCATACGAAGCCCTGATCGCCCGGGTCTTCTCCTGTGAAAGCTTGACCAGGCCCGGACCGTCAAAAAGCTTCGCGTCGCTGGAACGGTCGACGACCGCGACGCGTTCAGTGCAACAATAACAGGGATCGACCGCGGCCAGGGTCAGCGTTGTGTCAGAGATCGTCTGGCCGATCGCCGCGACCTTGTTCGTCGCGACGTTCATAAAACTCGGGGAGCGTATCTTATGGCGCGCCGGCATATTGGTGCCGTCACTGCGGACATAATGGAAACATTCACCGCGGGGCGCCTCAACGCGACCGATACCCTCGCCTGCCGGAATATCCTTAACCTGGGCATCTATCGAACCCTCCGGCAGCTGTGTGATGCATTGGCGGATGATCTGTATCGCCTCGAAGATCTCCCTGATCCTGACGAGTGTTTTTGCAAGGATATCACCGTCGCTCTCAAGGACAACATTCCACCGCACCCGGTCATAAATACCGTACGGATCATCCCGGCGGATATCGATATCGACGCCCGCCGCCCGCGCCGTAGGCCCGACCGCGCAAAACTGCACCGCCTGTTCCCTGTTAAGGATACCGACCCCCTTAAGACGCGCGCGGATCACCGGGTCATCGGTGACGGCGCCCTGGAATATCTTCATCGCCTCGTTAAGATCGACCATGGTCTTGTCGAGCGCCGGCAGGTCCTCATTCCTGAAATCGCGCCTGACGCCGCCAATCTTGCAGATACCGTAGTGGTTGCGGTTCCCGGTCAGCATTTCGAACATATCAAGGACCGGTTCACGATACCGCCATGCCCACATCCAGACGGTGTTGTACCCGATAAAATGACCGGCCAGTCCAAGCCACAAAAGATGGCTGTGAATACGCTGCATCTCATCGACGATGCAACGGATATAGAGCGCGCGCTCAGGGACGATCTTCGCTTCACCGCCCAGGATATCCTCGACCGCGCGGACAAAAGCGTACGGATGGCTCGATGAACAGATCCCGCAGATCCGCTCAACAAGGATCGCCGACTGGTCATAGTGTTTATGCTCCGAGAGCTCCTCAACGCCGCGGTGCATATATCCGATGACGATATCGATATCAACGACCTTCTCGCCCTCGACATAGAGCCTGAAAAACTCGGGCTCTTCCTGCAGCGGGTGGTATGGCCCTATAGGTATAATAACTTTGTGGATCACTCTATACCTCGCGGTAGTCGTTCCCTGCTGACCGGATCCTTCACTCCATCGCTGTCGCCCGGCGCGCACCTGCTATTCATCTGCTTCTTTCTCGGGAGAACCATTCTTTTGATCATGCCGGAGCGGATACTTTCCCGCCGGCCAGTCGTCGATCAGCAGCAAGTGCGTCAGGTTCGGATGATTGAGAAAGGTGATGCCGAAGAGTTCCCATACCTCCCGCTCGATCCAGTCGGCGCCTTTGATCATGGGCGCCAGGGATTCGATCGTCGGGAACTCCTTATTACGGATGAACGTCCGCAGCGTGATGATCTTCCCCTGCGCGTCATACGCGAAATGATAGAGAAGTTCCAGCGCGGCGGGCGTATCAACCGCGGTGATCGTAATAAGACGGCACCCGAGCTCTTTAAAAAGCAACGTTCCGAAAAAGAGGACGTCTTCCCCTTTGAATTCCAGGTATATCTTTCGCGGTGAGCGCTCTTCGAACGAACTGATCCTCCCGCCCATCTTTTCTTTAATGATCGCGCTGATATCCGTCATGTCAGGTTTCACCGTTCACTTTTTTGATCAGTTTAACGACGCCGGCGATGATCGCCTCGGGTTTCGGCGGGCACCCCGGCACATAGACATCGACCGGGACGATCGCGTCGACCGGGCAGGGGCTGTTATACGACTCCCGGAAGAGGATCCTCCCGCACGCGCATCCGCCGACCGCGATCACGAAACACGGCCGCGCCGCCTGGCTATACAATTTCTTAAGCCGCTCTGCGGTCCGGTAATTCGGCACGCCCGTCACCAGCAGAACATCGGCGTGACGCACGCTGCCGACAAGGGTCACCCCCAGGCGCTCGGCGTCGTGACGCGGGGTCATCACATCAAGGACCTCGATATCGCAATTATTGCACGGCGAGGTGGCCGCGTGAAAAACGAAGAGCGACTTAGTTAAGATTTTAGAAGCAAGGCTCATATTTCATATCCCTATAAGCGCAAAGACCAGCGAGGCAACCGCCGGTATCATCAGCCAGCCCCAGAAGAACCGCAACGCCTGGTCGATCCGAAGACGTGGATTGGTATTTTTAATAAGAACCATCGTGGTCAACAGCGCCAGGTATTTCCCCGCCAGAAAGAGAGCGCTCATATCTTTCCCCATAAACAGGATTATGACGAAAAGAGGCATCACATAGAGCATCAACGCTTTCGTCAGCTTAAAGACCGCAAGCAATGGGCCCGAATATTCGATAAGCGTACCCGCCATCAATTCCTGCTCGGCTTCGGCAGCGTCAAAGGGGACGAACCCGAGCTTTGCCTGCATACAGAAGATCATGACGATAAACGCCGCGCATCCCGACCACGAAAAGATATTAGATCCCGCCGCCTGGTGGCCGATGATGGCGCCGAGCCGGAGAGCGCCCTGCGAGCGGATCACCACCGCGATCACGGCGATCACGAACGGAAGTTCATACCCTAAGACCATCTTCATCTCGCGCGAAGCCCCGGTCGAAGCGAGCGGATTGCGCGATGCCGATGCTCCGACGATCAGCGCGATCGCCGGCAACACCAGCAGATAGATAACAACGATCAGGTCGCCGATAAAACCCTGCCCGGGCGTTGTGAGCGCCATGCCGATGATCGCCGCGACAAGGCCGACACCGAGCAGCCCGAAGAACGGCGCCAGGATGAAGGTGGCACCCGCGCCCTCAGGCACGATCGTCTCTTTCAGGAAGAGTTTGGCAATATCCATGAAATTCTGGTACCAGGGGGGACCTACCCGCCACTGGATCCGGGCGGTCAGCTTCCGGTCGACCCACCCGGCAAAGAGCCCGACGCAGGCGCCGAAGAGCATACCGGGAAATAGAAAATAGTTCACCAGCATCATCATTTTTTTATGCCGTCTTTTCTCGGCACGATATCTTCACGCATCCACCGGAGCGTATGTACCGCCAGATTATCGCCGACGCAATAGATGTTGGCGGCGGGATCATCTTTGACCTCCCTGATCTCGATCGCTTTCTCGGGGCAACTCGTCACGCAGGCAGGAAGCGTGACCGAGATCCCGGTATCAACGCGCGCGACGCAGTAATCGCACTTTGAATCAAGGTACGGTATAAAATTCTGGAATATGATCCCGAACGGACAGGCGACCGAGCAGGCCTTACAACTCGTGCACCGCATCTTGGCGCGCTTAATATGCCCCTCAGGCGAGCGCTCGAGAGCGCTGTGATAACAGGAATTAACGCACGGTGCCTCTTCGCAATGCCGGCAGATCGTCGCGAACGTCGCGTATTCGCGCAGCGAGGCGATGCCATTGTTCTGCGGATGATAAAAATAATCGCACGCGACGACACACTCCCTGCATCCGGCGCATTTCTCAAGGTCGATAAAGAGCCGCTTCGCGTTCTTAACCGCCTTATTCTGGTCGACCTCACTCCCAAATATCATGAATCCCCTTGAGCTTCTCGTACGTAAAGACCGGGCCGTCCTTGCAGGCGTAAAAGGCCCCGACCCGGCAATGACCGCATTTACCCAGTCCGCAGGACATATTCTTTTCCATGGACAGGTAAATATCGGACGGTTGGAACCCTTTATCAAGCAGCTTAAGTGTCGCGAACTTCATCATGATCGGCGGTCCGCAGACGATCACGGCGGCGTTGGCGACATCGACCGGCAGGTCGTCAAGGACCGTTGTCACCAGCCCGACGTGCCCTTTCCAGGTCGAATCAGGCATGTCTACGGTCACGAGCGAGTCGACCTTTTCCCTGGTAGCCCATTGCGGCAGCAGGTCTTTATAAACAATATCATTGGACGTCTTGGCGCCATAACGCAAAACGACTTTATTATACTTGCCGATATTGGAAAAGAGCGCGTATAAGAGCGAACGCAACGGCGCGAGTCCCACACCACCGCCGACGATGAGGATATCACGGCCCGCGAACCTTTCGAGCGGATATCCCTTACCATACGGTCCCCGGATGCCGACAGAGCTTCCCTTCGTCATCGCGTGAAGGCGGGTCGTCACTCCGCCGGCTTTCATGATCGTCACCTCAATAGTGTCGGTAGCGCCCGGATCGGATGAGGGTGTAAACGGCGCCTCGCCGAGTCCGGGTACGGTCAGCTCAATGAACTGCCCCGTACGGAACGAGAAATCGCCTTTGGGCCGCAGGACAAACGTCTTGATCGCCGGTGTCTCCTGACGAACGTCTTCAATAACCGCTTCAAATGGTTTATAGATATTCGTATCAGGGGACCGCTTCACCAGCGTCATCAGACAGCCTCCGCGGGAAATTTCTCATCGTAGAGCCGTCTCAGGATATACCGGATATCGATCTTTCCGGGACAGACATCGATACACCGCCCGCAGCCGCAGCAGGCCTGGATACCCATCTGCTCGGCAAAGAAATCGAATTTTTTTATGTAGCGGTTGCGCAGCCGCATATAGCGGTTTTTGAGCGGATTGGCGCCGCCGGCGACCCGGCCGAAATTCTTGTAGAGACAGCCATCCCAGACACGCGTCCGCTTCGCGGCCGCCCCCTCCGGCTCATCGGCCAGGAGAAAACAATGGCAGGTATCGCACATAAAAACACAGCCGCCGCACTCAACACACGTAAGCGCCTGCTCCGTAAAGACTTTTGACGCGAATCCGGCGGTGACGATCTCCTGAAGGGTCTCTTTCTTCGGTATCCGGTGGTGCGCGAGATGCTCGTCGAGTTTTTTGATGACCGTGCCCCGCGCGGCGTCCCGCGCGGTCAACTGATCTGCCGTAGCGTCAGAAAAGAGCTCCTTGACAGCGCGTACCACAACGTCCCCCTTCTCGGAGATGACATCGATAAGATACCCGCCGGCAACCGGCGACATATTGAGGTCGAAGCCTTCGCGCGCGAACGGATCGATATCAAAAGCGCGGCAAAAACACGTCTCCTTGAAATTCGAGCAATCCCCCGCTATCAAAAGCGCGCTCTCGCGTCGTTTGCGGTAGAACGGATCCGGCTCATTACCGCCCAGAAACACAAAGTCCTGTATCTTCATCGCGTAGAGATCACAGCTCTTGATGCCGGTAACCGCGACCGGCCGCTCGGCGTCGCGCGCGTTATCGGTTCCGTGAAAATACCCGCAGATCTCTTCTGCCGGACGCGCGAAGAAAATCCTCGTCGGCTCCAGGGAACGGTAGTCATTAAAAACGAACGGGGTAGCGCCGGCGCTTCCATAACGCTCCAGTTGGTAATCGGCGCAGGGCAGGTCAAATCCGAATTCGCATACAGTCCGCTTCTTCTGCTCGACCCTGACGGGAAGAAAGAGATCGTACGCGCGGGCTATATGCCCATATAATAAAGCGAGCTTCCCGGTCTCTAAAAAATACGTTCTCATCGCGCGCTGCATCTTTCTTTGCTTGTGAAAAATTTCACAAGGTATATCAAAATAAAAAAAATACATAATAATAATGACCATATATTATTATATGGGGGCTATTTTGTCAAGGGGTTAATGAACTTCCAAGGGGACATCTTGCTCTTGAGGATCGCGGACGCATACGTATTTATCATATAG
>JBAWYO010000106.1:0-6012 GCA_037143495.1 Candidatus Omnitrophota bacterium
GTACCGGGATCGGCGGCATGCGTCAGGAGTCCCTTAATACCTTCAAGCTCGGTCGTCTTAAAACGCAAGTAGGTGCCTCCGACGGAATACGCGGGCACTTGCTTACGGTCCACCAGCGTGCGTAGCCTGCTCTCGGATATGCCGAGATACGCCGCAGCATCCTTTTCGCTGATCATTGTTCCCATTCCCGACCCCTGAGGGTTCGTTATTTGAGTTTTCCGTTCTTCACCAGGTCATCGATCGCGCTGCGGTCGAACCGCCATGAAACACCGTCGCGCCTTCCGGCGAGCTTCCCCGCTTCTGCCCAATCGGCGACCGTTTTTGTGTCGATACCGAGGTGACGCGCGACATCGTCGGCGGTCATCGCGTTGCGCAGATCATCGACCGCGAGCGCCGCGATCTCGGCGTCGTCAAAGATCATCTGGCAGTTTCCGTTGAGCAGAGCGCCGTCTTCGATCTCGAGAGCGGCCGTCTTGATATCGCCGATCAGTTTGGCGGGAGAGACCAGACGCAGCGACCGCTGCGCTATAATATCGCCGGTAACCCTTCCCGCGATAACAATGTTCTCGCCGACGATATCCCCCGCAACCTCGGCGCCTTCGCCGATCGTAAGGTTCCCTTTCGTCGTCAGCGTTCCTTCAAATTTTCCGTTGATCTTGAGATTAACCGGATCTTTGAATATAACGTTCCCCTGAATGCTGGCATCTACATCCAGGACCTTTTCCTCGAGCTCTACCCGCTTAGTTTTTTTGCCCATCATACGCTGGCCCCTCCTTTGAAGATCCTTTTGGAAAAAATTCTTGCTCCATCTTCGAAAAAACAACGAGCGTCACAAACACCAGAAGCGTCGCCGCGAATGAAGCGAAATAAAAACCGCACCCGACCGCGAGGCCGATACCCGCCACCGTCCAGATGCTCGCCGCCGTCGTCAGCCCCTGCACGCTGGGGCCGGAACGGAGAATAGTGCCGGCGCCGAGAAAACCGATGCCGGTCAATACCTGCGAAGCTATTCTTGACGGATCAACATTGGCGAGACCGCGATAGGTTTCAAAGAGTTCTACAGAAATGATCATCACCAGCGTTGACCCCAGACAAACAAGGATATGCGTTCTGAACCCCGCGGCTCTTCGACGAGATTCACGCTCGAACCCGATCAGGCCTCCGAGCGCCGTTGCCATGATAAGCCGCAGCAAGATCTGAAGATTTGACATAGCCACCTCCCTGGTGTACGTAACGTCAGCAGCCGGCGTGCGCCGCCATCCCCGCATCAAAATTGGTATAGCCGCTTAAAAAACGGTCAGTAATAGCGCCTTCCTTGAAGAGCCACGTCCCCAGAACCGCGGTCATCGCGCCATTATCAAGACAGAGACCCAGCGGCGGTATGGAGAGCCGGAGGCGGTTCTCAGCCGCAGCGGTTGCCAGCTTATTGCGCAGGCACGCATTCGCGCTGACGCCGCCGCCGACGACCAGGTCGCGCACTCCCCGCTCCCTGCAGACGCGGACCGTCCGCTGCGTGAGATCCGAGCAGACAGCGTCCTGAAAAACCGCGGCGATCTCGTCTATCTCTTCCACCGACAACCGCGCGGCGCCGCCGCGTTTCTTCACATGGTAGAGCACCGACGTCTTAATGCCGCTGAAACTGAAGTCCGCGCTGCGGTCCTTGGGTGAAAAGAGCGGAAAACTCACCGTCTTTTTTCCGGTACATCGTAACGCCCTTTTTTCGATGGCGGGACCGCCGGGATATCCGAGGCCTAGGATCCTGGCGACCTTATCAAAAGCCTCGCCGACCGCATCGTCCTGCGTCTGTCCGACTACCGTAAAGCGCCGGGGACCGTTGACCTCAATGATCGAAGTGTGTCCTCCCGACACAACGAGGCCTATAAAAGGCAGCTTTGGCCCGCGCCCGGTAAGATAATTAGCCCACAAATGGGCCATGACATGGTCGACCCCGATCACCGGCAGTCGGGAAGCGATCCCGAGTCCTTTGGCGAACGCTATCCCCACCAGCAATGCGCCGATCAAGCCCGGCCCATGCGTCACCGCGATCAAATCGAGGTCATTGATTGAGAACCCCGCCGTCGCCAGGGCCTCACGGTAACAACTGCCGATCACCTGAGCGTGGTAGCGGGTAGCTATTTCAGGTACGACGCCGCCGTATTTCTGGTGCAGCTGCATGCTCGAGGCGACAACATTTGAAAGTACCCGGTGATCCCGGACGACCGCCACGGCGGTCTCATCGCACGACGTTTCAATACCGAGCGCTACACTATTTTTTTTCATCGTATGAGCCGGGAGAGCGGAACGAATTCCACCCCCTCCTTCTCAGCCTCCATCACCAATAACGCCAGCGCGGCGACCGTGCGCTTGCGATCATGCCCGATCCCGATCGCGTACCCGTTCTTTTTTGCGCGTTTTACCAGAATGTCCATCTCCGCCTTGATCGCCTTGAAATCCTCGTTGTTATCAAGAAAAACATCGCGGCGCGCAAAACGGATCCCGGTCTCCCGCGCTACTTTCGCGCCGACCGATTTGCCCGAAGAGAAACTGTCAAAAAAGAAGAGGCCTTTTTTCTTAAGCGCCAGCAGTAACGGCCGCATGACGGCCTCGCTTTCGGTCGCTTTTGAACCTTGATGGTTAGAGACTCCTTCCACGTACGGCGTGCAGGCGAGCGCGCTCTCCATCCGACTGATGATCTCATCCTGATTCATAGCGGTCGTTATCGTGCCGGGTTCGGAACGGACCGGGCGATCCTCCTTATGCGCCTCCATCGGAAGATGGAGGATCGCCTCAAAACCGCGGCGATGAACCCGCTCAGAGATCTTCTTTGAGTACGGCAGATGCGGTAATATCGAAAACGTCATCGGACGGTTTATGTTCATAACCGCTTCTATATTCTGGTAACTGTTGCCGAAATCATCGAGAACGATCGCGATCTGCACGCGCCCGTGCCCGGGCTTCGGCGGCGGATAGAATGAAGTAACCGTCGCGGCCGCGGAGGTCTGCTTTTTTGCCGCGCTCCTGGATTGACCCGAGAAAAAATGATGGTTGGGCGCCGCGACCGCCGCCTTTGCCTGTGCCGGTACCGGGTGTCGCCCGACGCCCACCGCGTATTGTCGGCAGACCAGCGCGGCCGCGCCGAGAAATGCCCCGATAATGCAATACAAGAGTATGCGTTTTACGTTGATCGGATGATCGTTTTTATTTCGATATTCGTGCTTCATGTTTGTTCAGAGCCCCATAAGCGACAATTCCGCGCATGAGATTGACGGCCTCGTCAAGCTGTCCGTCGCTCGCGACAGGTGCGGGCTGCGTCACGGCGGTGGCGGTCTTTTCATTGACATAATCAAAAAGTTCATCCTCCACATCGGGATTATCTTCGGTCGCAACGGCAACTTTTTTACCCGGGACCGCGATGGCTACATCGGGCGCGATCCCTTCATTATGTATCTGCTTACCGCTGGGAGTAAAATACTTCGCCGTTGTCAACCGCAGTCCAGAACCATCGCCCAGCGGAACCACCGTCTGCACTGACCCCTTGCCGAAGGTCCGCGCGCCGACAATGAGCGCGCGCTTATTGTCCTTGAGCGCGCCGGCGACGATCTCGGAAGCGCTCGCGCTGCCTTCATTAACGAGCAGCATGAGCGGAAAATCAAGATACGGCTTCTTGAACGCGGCTTTGTAGAGCGCGTTCTGGTCCTTGACGCGGCCTTTCGTTGAAACGACGACGCTGCCGGGCGGCAAAAAAAGCTCACTGACCCTGACCGACATCTCGAGCAGGCCGCCGGGATTATTGCGCAGGTCAAGGATCAAGCTCTCCATCCCCTTCCGGCGAAGCTCCTGGAGCGCTTTCGCGAGATCTTTAGCGGTATTCTCCTGGAATTCAACGATACGCACGTAACCGATGGCGCCGGGGAGCAGGTGCGCGTTCTTAACGCTCTGCACGCTGATGATCCCGCGCTTGATCGTCACGTCAAAAACCTTATGCTCGCTCTCACGCAGGATCGTCAGGCGCACGTCGGTCCCGGGGTCGCCGCGCAGTCTTTTAACCGCTTCGTCGAGCATTGCGTCCCGCGTTGAAATCCCGTCGATGCGAACGATCCTGTCGTTAGCCTGCAGTCCCGCTTTATACGCCGGTGTATCTTCGACCGCCGTTATGATCGTCAGTATCCCGTCCTTGAGCGTAACCTCTATCCCGACACCCCCGAATTTCCCTTCAGTCTCGATCTGGATCTCCTTAAACGCTTCGGGGTCCAGGAACTGGCTATGGCTGTCAAGCGCCATCAACATACCCTTGAGCGCCCCATAGACGAGCGTCTTTGAATCGACGACATCGACATAGTTGTTCCTGATCAGGCTTACCGCGCCGGCAAAAAGCTCGATCTGATTATAGAGATCATCTTTCGGGGGGTGTTCCTGCTTTGCCAGCAGCATGCCGGGGACCGCCACCGAAATGATCAGAAGAACCACAATGACGGCCGCGCCTATCACTTTTTTGTACTTCATAGGATCCTTCTCCTTACCCCTCAGGGAACGCCCGCTTGCGCAGCAGTCCGTTAACTATCTGCGGGTTTGCCGTGCCTAAACTCGCTTTCATGACCTGCCCGACCAGAAAACCCATTGACGCTGCCTTGCCGGCGCGAAGATCTTCGAGCGCCTTCGGATGCGCCAGAAGAACCCGCTCTACGATGGTATCCAGCGCCGATTCATCCGTTATCTGCGCAAGCCCTTTTTCGCGGATGATTACCGCCGGTTTTTTACCCGTTTCGACCGCTTCCCGCAGAAGTTCTTTACCCATCTTCGCGCTGATGGTTGCTTTTTTGATCGCGAGCAGAATATCGGCAAGATCAGCGGGCAGGAATCCGCAGGCACCGATCGGAATCTTCTTTTCATTGACCATAGCCAGGAGGTCGCCCATGATCCAGTTTGCGGCGGTTTTCGGTTCCTTGCAGAGGTCGGTAACCGCCTCAAAGTAATCGGCTACCTCCCGTTGCGCGGTTATAACTGCCGCGTCGTATGCCGAGAGGCCATACTCTTCGACAAATTTTTTCCGCTTCGCTTCGGGCAATTCCGGAAGAGCGGCGCGGATACCGTCCAGCACCTGGGCAGGAAGCATGATCGGCATCAGGTCGGGCTCCGGGAAATACCGGTAATCGTGCGCTTCCTCTTTCGAACGCATTGATTCCGTTACCTGCCGGACGCTGTCCCAGAGCCTGGTCTCCTGGATGACGCGATTGCCGGCAATAAGCGCTTCTGCCTGCCGGCATGCCTCATAGTCAAGCGCCTGCTTAACCGCTTTAAAAGAATTCAGATTTTTGATCTCCGCCTTTGTTCCGAGCGTCGCCGCCCCCCGCGGCCGCAACGAGATATTGGCGTCACACCGCAGGCTCCCCTCTTCCATATTGCAGTTCGACACCTGAAGGTACTCGAGTATCGATTTTAATTTGACCAGAAACTCATACGCCTCATCAGAAGAGCGGATATCAGGCTCCGTAACGATCTCCATGAGCGGAATCCCGGTCCTGTTATAATCGACCAGGCTGTACCCCGCACCTTCCTGGTGGACCAGTTTACCCGCATCCTCCTCCAGGTGTATCCTTTTGATTCGAACGATGCTTTGCCGGTCCTCGACCGTAACCGTCAGGCTGCCGTCGTGAGAAAGAGGCTGGTCATACTGCGACGTCTGAAAATTCTTCGGCAGATCAGGGTAGAAATAATGCTTACGATCGAATTTGGTAACATCGGCGATAGCACAGCCAAGCGCCATCGCGGTACGCACCGTCAACAAAACCGCCGCGTGATTGATGACCGGCAGGACGCCCGGGAGGCCGAGACAGACAGGACAGACCTGGGTATTCGCCGCTGCGCCGAAGAGCGTCCTGCACCCGCAAAAGAGCTTCGAGGCGGTCGTCAGCTGCGCGTGAACTTCCAGGCCAATGACGATCTCATAATCAGTCGCGCTCATAGTGGCGGCCTCTTTTTGTGCCATTCGGTATTCTGTTCATAGGTATAGGC
>JBAWYO010000107.1:0-5993 GCA_037143495.1 Candidatus Omnitrophota bacterium
GCTTATCGTGCATTTTATAGAAGATAAAGGGTGGTCGGGAGCGATCGTCAAGACGGTATCGGGAAGTGGCCTTATCGATGTCATCGCGAAGGAATTCGGCTTGAAGCTCTATGAGACGCCGGTGGGCTTTAAACATATCTGCAAGCTGATGCAGACCGAAGATATTCTTATCGGCGGGGAAGAGTCGGGCGGCATCGGTTTCAAGAATTTTGTGCCGGAGCGTGACGGGACACTGGCTGGCCTTCTGCTCCTGGAGATGATGGCGTATCGCGGCAAACCGATCAATCGCATTCTTGCCGATATTGAAAAACGTTTTGGCCGGTTTGTCGGCCTCAGGCTCGACACTGAATTTTCCGACGAACAGAAGGCGACGCTCTTCAAGCGCCTGCAGGAAACACCGCCCGACACGTTACTCGGCGAGAAGATTATCGAGAAGAAGACCGGCGACGGCTTTAAGCTGATCGGCGCGGCGGGGAGCTGGCTCCTCTTTCGCGCATCGGGAACGGAACCGATCCTGCGCATTTACTGCGAAGCGCGTTCGAGTGTGCAGGCGAAGAAACTCATGGCATTCGGCAAGCGCCTGGCGTTCGGAGACTGATGACAAAGCTGATCTTGGTCCGCCACGGACTCACTGACTGGAATAAAAGCGGACGCATCCAGGGAGCGCTCGACATACCGCTCAACGAGGAGGGCCGCAAGCAGATCCAGCTGATCATCGCGGGGCTTGCCCACCTGAAAGGCGTACGGAAGATCGATGCCGTTTACGCGAGCCGGCTTTCGCGAAGTTTCGAGACAGCCGCCGGCATCGCCAAAGTATTTAATGTAAAGGTTAAACGCCTGGCAGAGCTTAATGAATTTGATCAGGGGGTATGGCAGGGGCTGCTCGAGAAGCAGATCGAGAAACGTTTCAAGAAGATTTACAGTGCCTGGAAAGCTGATCCGCGCCTGACCCAGCCGCCGCAGGGAGAGAGCCTCGCGCAGGTATCAGGACGCGTTTTGCCCGCAGTCGAGCGGATGCTTAAGCAGTACAGCGGCGGAGCGATCTGTATCGTTACGCACCAACTCGTATCCGCTATTATACAGGACCATTATATAAACTCCGCTTCCGACAGGATATGGCATTCGCTTCCTAAGAATGCCTCGTGGGATGTTATTGAGATCAAAGATGGATAGGAAACTTCTCAGGAATTTTTCGATCATAGCGCATATTGATCACGGTAAGTCGACGCTCGCCGACAAGATTCTGCAATATACGGGCGCGATCACCGAGCGGGATTTCCGCGACCAGCTGCTTGATGATATGGACCTTGAGCGCGAACGGGGCATCACGATCAAAGCGAGCGCGGTTCGCCTTACCCATAAAGCGGCCGATGGCGTTGTCTATACGCTGAATCTGATCGATACGCCCGGCCATGTTGATTTTACCTATGAAGTCTCAAAATCGCTCGCTGCCTGCGAAGGCGCGCTCCTGGTCGTTGACGCGGCCCAGGGGGTTGAGGCACAGACCGTCGCGAACCTCTACCTGGCAATGGAACAGAATCTCGTCATTATACCGGTGATCAACAAGATCGATCTCGCGAATGCGCAGGTTGACAAGGTCAAAGAACAGATAGTCGATGTCACCGGGATCGATGAGCAGGATATTATTCTTGCCAGCGCCAAAGAGGGCGTCGGTATCGATGAGATCCTCGAAGCTGTTATTAAACGCGTTCCGCCGCCCCAAGGCGATACCAATGAGCCGCTCCAGGCGTTGATCTTCGACTCTTCATACGATGCTTTTAAGGGCGTTATTGTCTACCTGAGAATTGTCAGTGGTTCGCTCTCGCTGCGCTCGAACGTCATGATGATGTCCAACGGCAAGACGTACGATATTCTGGAATTGGGCGTTTTCAAACCCCGCCCGGAGGTTGCCGAAGGACTCGCCGCGGGAGAAGTCGGGTATATCTGCTGCGGTATCCGTGACGCGAAAGAGATCCTTATCGGTGATACGATCACCGAATCGAAGCGCCCCGCGCTTACGGCGCTTCCCGGCTATAAACAGCTCAGGCCGGTCGTTTTTGCCGGGATCTATCCTAATAGCAGCAGCGATTTCCAGTCGCTCAGGACCGCTGTCGATAAAATGCGTCTCTCCGACTCGTCATTCATTTATGAGCCCGAGAGTTCGCCCTCGCTCGGCTTCGGGTTCCGGTGCGGCTTCTTGGGGCTGCTGCACATGGAGATCATCCAGGAGCGCCTTGAGCGCGAATATGATCTGAATCTCGTCGTTACGACGCCCAGCGTCGTCTATCGGGTTTTAAAAGAGGACGGCAATCTTATCGAGGTCGATAATCCGATGAAGCTTCCGGGGGTCAATGAGATCGCCGAGATCGAAGAACCTTTTGTCCGTGCGCATATTATGGTCCCCAAAGAGTCGATCGGGGCGATGCTCGAGCTCGCCGAAGCCCGTCGCGGCATCTATGTCGCGACTGAATATTTCGGGCCATTGAAAGCGCAGATCACCTACGAGTTGCCGCTCTCAGAGATCCTGGTCGATTTTTACGATAAGATAAAATCACTCACCAAAGGATACGGGTCGCTCGATTACGAGTTGCTTGATTACCGTAAGACGGAAATCGTCAAGCTCGATATTTATATCAACAGCGAACCCTTTGACGCGCTCTCATCACTCGTCTTCAAGGAGCGCGCCTATCAGAAGGGGAGAGCACTTGTTGAAAAACTTAAGGAAATGATACCCCGTCAGCTGATCAAAGTTACCCTGCAAGCCGCGATCGGCGGGCAGATCATCGCCCGCGAAGACGTCAAATCGATCGGCAAGGATGTAACCGCAAAATGCTATGGCGGAGATATTACCCGGAAACGCAAGCTCTGGGAAAAACAAAAAGCTGGCAAAAAGAAGATGAAACAGTTCGGCAAAGTACAGATACCGCAGGAAGCTTTTTTTGCCGCGCTCAAGGTTTAACCGGAAGTATCAGGCCAAGGAGAATATATGAACGAGCGGGTACGGCGCGAGATCAAAGAGTGGACAGAATCGATCATTATCGCGTTTATTCTCGCGATGATCATCCGCACATTTGTAATCCAGGCTTTTAAGATCCCTTCCGGCTCAATGAGGCCGACCTTTCTGGAAGGGGACCGGATACTTGTCAATAAATTCATCTATCGATTCAAAGAGCCGCAGATCGGCGACATTGTTGTTTTCAAATACCCCGAAGACCCGAAGAAAGATTTTGTTAAGCGGCTTATCGCCCACGGCGGCCAGACCATTGAGATCAAGGAGGGGTGTATCTATATCGATGACCGCCTCATCGAAAATCCTTCCGTGATCCGTTCCAACTATTATTATAATCGGGGTGAGTATGGCGGCCTCGGACAAAAGATCACGGTCCCGGCAGGCTCCTTTTATGTGCTCGGCGACAATAGTTCCTCATCGCGCGATTCGAGGTACTGGGGATTTGTCCCGAGAAAGAATATGTTGGGGAAGGCGCTCGTTATCTACTGGCCGCTCAACAGGATCAACGTCGCGAAATAACGTATAAGCAATAAAAAAGGAGAGATCAGTTGAATCTCGCGAACCGGATATCGATATTGAGAGTGCTCCTGATCCCCTTCTTTGTCGGTTCGATCGTCTATTATAAGAACGAGGGGAGTTTTGTTTCGTATTTACCTTTTTTGATCTTTTTCGTCGCGGTGATAACCGACGGTATTGACGGATTTATTGCGCGTCGGTTTAACCAGAAAACAGAACTCGGCACGATCCTTGATCCGCTCGCCGATAAGATGCTCCTGATCTCCGCCTTTATCTGTCTTTCGCTCTCGACGAGCATCCCGGAACACCTGCGGCTTCCTCCGTGGCTGCCGATCCTCGTGATCAGCAGGGATGTTATTATCGTGCTGGGGAGCGTTATTATCCACCTTATTAAGGGAAGTGTCAGGATCCTTCCGACCTGGCTTGGAAAATCGACGACGTTTCTACAAATGTCGACCATATTGTCCGTGCTCGTGAAATTCCCGTATTCGTACGTGATCTGGTACCTCGCGGCTCTTTGTACGGTCTTCTCCGGAATGGATTATATCGTACGCGGTTCACGCCTGCTCAGTGAGAACAATGGCAAATAAAAATGGTCAAGCACTGCCGATCGTCGCGATCGTCGGCCGCCCCAATGTCGGAAAATCGTCGCTCTTCAACCGCCTCCTCAGAAGCCGTCAGGCGATCGTCTATCAGGAGCGGGGAACGACACGCGACCGCATTTCTCAGGAAGTGCTCTTCCAGGACCGCCGGTTCATCCTGACCGATACGGGCGGTTACATGGCGGAAGGGGAAGACCGGATATCGCGGATGGTCCGGGAACAGATCAAGACCGCGATGAACGAGGCTAATATCCTGCTCTTCGTCTGTGATGGTCAATCCGGATTGAACGCCCAGGATCTTTCCTTTCTCGCGATGGTGCGAAAAGCCGCCAAGCCGGTCTTTCTTGTGCTCAACAAAGCCGATAACGACAAGATCGCCGGTTCGCTCTCGGAATTTTACCGTCTCGGCTTCGACACGTTCTATCCGGTCTCGGCGCTGCATGATACCGGCATCGAAGAGCTTATGATCGCCCTTATATCGCGCTTGCCGGTCATGCCTCCCGCCAAGATCGAGGCGACGTCGATCAAGATCGCGGTCGTCGGCAGGCCGAACGCCGGTAAATCTTCCTTTGTCAACCACCTGCTCAATGAGGAACGGGTGATCGTCGACCAGACCCCCGGAACAACGCGCGATACGATCGATACCTATCTTAAAGAAGGGGATACCGAATACCTGCTGATCGATACCGCTGGAATGCGCCATAAACGCAAGGTAAAAGAAGCCGTTGATGTTTACAGTATGATGCGCGCCAATGAGGCTATCGAACGCAGTGAAGTCTGCCTGGTGCTCATCGATGCGGTCGATGGCCTCGTCGTCGACGACCTCAAGATCCTCGATCAGGTGCTCGAAGAACGCAAATGTCTCATTGTGGCTGTCAATAAGTGGGATCTCATTAAAAGTGTCACGATGGAAGAGTACAAGAAAGAGATACTTCACCGCGCCGGTTTCCTGAAAAATTACCCGATCATCTTTACCTCGACCAAAACAGGGTATAATGTCTATAACTCATTAAAGCTGATCAAGCAGGTCCATACGCTTTCGCGGGCGATGATACCGACCTCGAATCTTAACCGGCTTATCACCACCATAAAAGCGCGGGGGCCTTTCGCCGCGCACAATAATAAACTTAAGATGAGCTACGCCACGCAGACCCATGGCGTTCCGCCGGTCATCCTCATCTTCGCGAATAACCGCCACTATGTTTCGGAGTCTCATCGCAATTATATTGAAAATATGATCAGGAAGAATTTTGATTATCACGGCGTCCCCATACACCTGGAATTCAAAGTCTCGAAAGGAGAGCCCCGGTGATACTCTTTTTTTCGATCCTGGCCGCGTATCTGCTCGGCTCCGTACCGACCGGCTTTGTTATAGCGGCGCTGACTAAAAAAGTGGACATCAGGGCGCACGGCAGCGGCAATGTCGGCGCGACCAACGTCTTCAGGGTTGCCGGAAAAGCCGCTGCCATCGGTACATTGATCGGCGATATCCTTAAGGGGACACTGGCGGTCACCCTGATCGCGGCGTTGACCTATCGCTGCGGCACGTCGTTAAGCTATCAAGAATTAGCGGTACTTCTCGGGTGCGTTGTTGTCGCCGGTCATATTTATTCTATCTTTCTAAATTTCAAGGGAGGGAAAGGTGTCGCTACCAGTGCCGGTGTCCTGGTCGTCCTTTGTCCGAAACTTCTCGGCATCGGCCTCGCCGTCTTTATTCTGATCTTTATCTGTACCCGGATCGTCTCTATCGGATCAATCCTTTCGTCGTTATCCATCGTCGCCGGCGCATATCTTTTTTCAGTCGATCCCGCGATCCGCTTCCTGAACATAGTTCTTGCGGTCATGATCATCGCCCGGCATAAAGA
>JBAWYO010000108.1:0-5900 GCA_037143495.1 Candidatus Omnitrophota bacterium
ACGTTCGATATAACGAAAGTGAAAAGGCTGCGAGGGTAATAATGCTGGTTATGTTTATGGTTGTGCCGCTCTTCTGCGCGTTCCTGATAACGCTTGCCGGCCGGCGTAGCAAGAATCTGAGTGAATATACGGCGCAGGGCGCTGCCGCGATGCTGGCGGTCGGAGCCATTCTCCTGATGCGGTCCGTTCTTGCCACCGGCACGATTGTTAATGCGGTCGGGGGGTGGCGACCGCCGCTGGGCATCTGCATGGTCGCCGACGGCTTTTCGGCGTTTATGCTGGTGATCGTCAATTGCGTCAGCCTCGTGGTCATTATTTCCGCGTCGGACTCAATGCGCTGGTATACCGAGAAATGGAAGTTTTATACGCTTCTGATGCTGCTCATTGCCGGGATGAACGGCGTGATCATGAGCGGGGATCTTTTTACGCTCTATGTCTTCCTGGAGCTTGCCTCGGTCGCCGGATACATACTCGTCGCGTTCGGGACCGAAGCCGAGAGCCTGGAGGCCGCTTTCAGGTATGCGATCATGGGTTCGCTGGCTTCGATTCTGATCCTTTTGGGTATAGCGCTCCTGTACAGTTACGCTTCCACGCTCAATATGGCCGATGCAGCCACGGTCCTGACGGCGCATCCGAAAGGGATCCTTGTCGGCTTTGTGTCAGTCCTCTTCCTGGCGGGGTTCGGTTTCAAGTGCGGCCTTGTTCCATTCCATGCCTGGCTGCCCGACGCCTATACAACCGCCCCCGCGCCGGTCTCGGCGATATTTGCGGGGACTCTCTCAAAGACGCTTGGCGTTTACGCGCTCTGCAGGATATTTTTTAATGTCATCGGGATCTGTCCCCGGACACTTCATATTTTCATGGCACTCGGGCTTCTCTCAATGGTCGTCGGAGCGCTTCTGGCGCTCGTGCAGGACGATACTAAAAGGATGTTCGCGTATTCATCGATCAGCCAGATAGGCCTGGTCGTCTTCGCGCTGGGTATCGGCACACCGCTGGCGGTCTTCGCCGCGCTCTTTCATCTCGGTAATCACGCGTCATTTAAAGCGTTACTTTTTTTAAATGCGGGAGCGCTTGAGCAGGCGGCCGGTTACCGGGATATGAAAAAAGCGGGCGGTCTCGGCGCCCAGCTGCCGGTGACGGGAGTGACGGGACTCTTCGCGTCAATGAGTCTGGCGGGAGTGCGGCCGTTTGCCGGTTTCTGGTCTAAGCTGCTCATTATTATCGCGGCGATCCAGGCGCGCCAATATATACCGGCGTTGATCGCCGTACTGGCCAGTGTGCTGACGCTCGCGTATTGTTTAAAGTTCCTCACACGGACTTTTTTTTCTTCCGCGAACAAGCCGCAGCGCGCGCTGAGGGAGGCGCCATGGTCGACGCGTATCGCGATGGTAGCCCTCGCGACGGTTTGCGCGGTGGGCATGCTGGCCCTGACCCCGGCGTTTAAACCGTATGTCCGCTGTGCCGCCGACGCGCTTATGGCGGGGACCGGTTACAAGGATGCGATCCTTATGGTTATAAAAACATGAAGACCAGGATCAGTCTCTTTATTGCTGCATTGTGCACATGGATTATCCTCACGTCACCGGTGAGTGTGCGCTCGCTGGCCGCCGGTGTCGGGGTTGCGGCGCTGGTCGCGTTCTTGACCGGCGATATTTTTGAGGGCACCCCCCGCGCGATAAAAAACCCCGCCCGCTATATCTGGTTTTTGTATTTTTTGCCGTTCTGCGCCTGGGAATGGCTCAAGGCGAACATCGAGAGCGCGTATCAGGTCTTTCACCCGGATCTGCCGATACGGCCGGGGATCGTTAAAATTAAAACATCGCTCACGTCGGACGCGGGCCTTACGCTCTTAGCGAATACGCTGACGCTGATGCCGGGGACGATGACGGTCGATATTGACCGGGAAGAAGGTTTTTTGTATATCCATTGGATTTCGGTAAAGACACAGCAGGTGGACGAAGCTACCGCGATCATCGCCCGCCGCTTAGAGGAGATCATCAGGAGGATCTTTGACTAACCGTAAGAAGGTCCGCTACTGGATCGGGTTTGCGGGTATTGTCGCGACATTCCTGGTCATCGTCTTTGTTCCGTTGCCGTCGATCATGGGATCGCAGGCGGGACTTTTGAGGCGAGCTTTCCTGACGCTGCTCGTGTGCGGTGTTTTTTGCCTCTGGCGGATCTTTATCGGTCCGACCGCCGCGGACCGGGCTGCGGCGCTTGATATCCTGGGCATCTTGATCCTTGGTTTTTGCGCGATCCTCGGCATAACGACGGGAAGGGACTGGTATATCGATATCGGAATAGCCTGGGCCCTGCAAAGTTTTATTTCGATACTCGCGCTCGGGAAATATCTTGAAGGGAGAAGATTCGATGAATGAATCTCTCGGAACTTTTTTTCTGGTCTTCGGGCTGGTCTTCGATTTTGTCGGCTGCCTCGGCCTCGTCAGATTTCCGGACATCTATAACCGGCTTCACGTGTCGATCAAGTGCGTTACGATGGGGACCTCCAGCATTCTCTTGGCCCTCTTCCTGTACCGGGGATTTTCTCCGGCGGGAATCAAGGCGCTCCTCTGCATTATTTTTTTACTCTTGACGGCGCCGGTCTCCGCGCATGTGATCGCCCGCAGCGCGCTCAAGTCAGGGGTTAAGTTGTGGGGGAAGTCAGCGGGTAACGCGTACGAACACGATTAACGGATAGCGACATGAGAATAAGATACCCTAAAATACGCGAATTGAAAGAGGCGCTGCGGTCGATCTTCAGCAGGCCGTACACGAATAAATTTCCGTTCGCTCCTCATATACCTTTCGAGCGGTTCCGCGGGCGCCCCTCATTCAACGAAGAGTATTGTATCGGCTGCACCGCGTGCGCGCAGGTCTGTCCGGCGAAAGCGATATCGTTCAAAGATGCCGACGGGAAGCGGCGGCTCACCGTTCGCTGGGACCGCTGCATATTTTGCGGGCAGTGCCAGGCTAACTGTCCTCCGGAGAAGGGGATCGTCCTGTCGAATGAGTTCGATCTCGCGACGACCGGGAAGCGGCAGGAACTGCGGCAGTCGATCGATAAAGACCTGGCATTCTGTCCCTGCTGCGGCGAAATGATCGCGCCGCTCAGCCAGATCGCGTGGGTCGCTAAAAGAATAGGACCCCTCACGTTCTCGAATGCTTCGCTGATGCTTTTTATGGCACGAAGCGCGGGCCTCTCCTCGCCGGAAAAAAAGTCTCCGGAAAAAAAAGAACCTGGCCGCGCTGATCGTATGCGCGTGCTCTGCCCCCGCTGTCGCCGTGAAGCGGTCATCCGGTCCTGATAGGCGCCGGTAATCATCAAGAATAAACCCATGAAGAATGTTCGTATCGATGCCACCAGGATCAACCATATCATAGCGGACTCGAGATCACCGACAACCGCGGCGGTGAAAGCCGTCCTGGCTACAGCACGTCTTAAAAAGGGCTTAACGCTTGAGGAGGCCGGTCTTTTGGTCGGGGTTAACGATCCCCGGTTGACCAGCGAGCTCTTTGCCGTCGCCGGCGCCGTGAAGGATGAGATCTACGGCGAGAGGATCGTTTTTTTTGCGCCGCTCTATATCTCTGATTATTGCGTTAATGAGTGCTCATATTGCAATTTTCACGCGAGCAATAAAGGATTTACGCGCCGCCGCCTTACCATGGAAGAGATCGCCCAGCAGACGAGGCTCCTTATCGCGATGGGGCATAAGAGGATCCTTCTCGAGTGCGGTGAGGATCCCGGCAGGAATACGATCGATTACGTGGCGGAAGCCTTGCGGACGATCTATGCGGTCAGGACAACGCAGGGCAGCATCCGTCGTATTAACGTCAATATAGCTGCAACGAGCGTCGCCGCTTACCGGAAACTTAAAAAGGCGGATATCGGCACCTACCAGCTCTTTCAGGAGACGTATGACCGTCCGACGTACGCGGCGCTTCATCGCGGACCAAAGGCTGATTATGACCGGCAGATCGGCGCCTATGACCGGGCGTTCAAGGCCGGCCTCGATGATCTGGGGCTTGGCGTTCTCTTCGGCCTCTATGATTGGCGTTTTGAGGTCCTGGCGCTCATCGCTCATGCGCAGTACCTGGAAAAGAGATTTCACGTTGGACCGCATACGATATCGGTGCCGCGTTTCCGTGGTGCGCCAACGGTGAAGTTGAAAACATCCTCGACGGTCAGCGACCGTGATTTCCTGAAGCTGATCGCTATTTTGCGGCTTGCGGTGCCCTATACCGGACTTATTATTTCAACCCGGGAATCGGCGCGGATACGCGCGAAAGCGTTCAGGATCGGGATCTCCCAGGCTTCCGCGGCGTCAAATACCGCGGCGGGCGGGTACGGAAGCGGCGGGAAGAAGCCGCAGTCTCAATTTGAAGTCCAGGATGAGCGGCAGCTCAACGAGGTCATCGAGACGATCGTCGCCGACGGGTTCCTTCCCAGTTTTTGTACCGCCTGTTACCGGCTGGGAAGAACCGGCGAAGCTTTTATGGAACTTTCCAAACCGGGCGAGATACATACGTACTGCAGGTCGAACGGCCTGCTGACCTTCGCGGAATATTTACGCGATTTCGCCTCAGCTCGTCTCCGGAAAAAAGGCGATGCGCTGATCGGGAAATATCTGGCGAAGATCGGAGATCCGGCGTTACGTAAAAAAACCGCGGCGGCTCTTGCCAAGGTGCGCGCCGGTGCGCGGGATATCTATTTCTAGGAAAACTCGCGGAGTGCCAAAGAGTCATGCGGGTGAAAGATTCGTGTAGCGTCAGAGAGCCAAAGGGTCAGGATTACTCTTGTACCGTTTGCGATTTTAAATAGCAACGTGGCACCAGCGTAAGCTTGAAGGTGTCCCTTATTTTGTGCCTGTTTCAAAAGGCAGTGACTAACATGAAATGAAACAGGCACAAGCGTGTAAGCTTATCCAGGAAGGGACAGTTTCCAATTCAAAACCGTACCTGGTACAAAGATTTTCGATTTTGAGTTAACTGGCATAAAGAACGGTTGGTAGGCATGGTAAGCCGAGGACGGGATCCGGCTGCCTTTTATATTTTTTTTGAACTCTGGACCCTGAACAAAAGGAATATTTCATGTGTTACGCGATACCGGGTAAAGTTGTTGAGGTGCAGGATACGATCGTTACCGTCGATTATTTCGGCGAGCGCAAAAAAGCCCGGAATGAATTTTATACGCTGATCCCGGGGGAGTATGTTTACGCCCAGGGCGGGTTCGTTGTCCAAAAGGTTTCGGAGAAGGAGGCGCTTCCGGTTCTTGAGAGTTGGAAAGAACTCTTTTTCAAGCTCCAGGAGGTCGATTTTACGCTGGCGCGTGAGTCGAAGACGCTCTATCAACGCGCGAATAATCTCCGCCAGAAGCATCATGGCAACTCCTGTTGCGTTCATGGGATCATCGAGTTCTCGAACTACTGCGCGCAGAATTGTCTCTACTGCGGCATTCGCGCCGGTAACGGCCTGATTACCCGGTACCGCATGAGTCCGGATGAGATCATATCGACCGCGGTATACGCTGTCCGTGAGCTCGGTTTTAAAGCGCTGGTCCTGCAAGCCGGAGAAGATACCTGGTATAACGATGAGATACTTGAAGATATTGTCCTGCGATTGCGCAATGAGGCGCCGTGCCTGATCGTCCTGAGCGTCGGGGAGCGGTCGGCCGCGCTTTACGAGCGCCTCTATCGTGCCGGCGCGCGCGCGATACTGATGCGTTTTGAATCAAGCAACGCGTCTCTCTATGAGCGGATGCGGCCGGGGCGTTTTCTTGAGCAGAGAATCGCGTTAATCAAAGAGCTCCATACGATCGGATATCTCGTGATGACCGGCTTCCTGATAGGGCTCCCCGGGCAGACACCGGATGATCTTGCCGCCGATATTAAGCTGACGAA